>PEXO01000017.1 GCA_002779045.1 Elusimicrobia bacterium CG08_land_8_20_14_0_20_59_10
CATCTTCGCGGTATCGCTCTTGAGTGTGCCCTACACCATAGCCTCCTTCAACCCGACCGCCGCCTGGTCGCAGACGCTGATGAGCTTTATGAGCCACACCAGCATACTTTACCAGTTGAGTTATGTGGGCCTCATCATCTTCTTCTGTTACTTCTATAATTCGGTAAGCATCAACCCGAAGGACCTCGCCGATAACATGAAGAAGTGGGGCGGGTTCATTCCCGGCATACGCCCGGGCGAGCCTACCGCCACCCACATAGAGTGGGTGCTTAACCGCATAACGCTCGGCGGCGCGCTGTTCGTGTCCCTGATAGCGGTACTGCCCGATTATATGCGCGCGAAATTCAATGTGCCGTTCTATTTCGGCGGCACCTCCCTGCTGATAGTCGTCGGCGTAGCGCTCGATACCGTAGCACAGACCGAGGCGCACCTGGTGATGCGCAACTACGAAGGCTTTTATAAGAACTCTAAAGTGAAGGGCCGCTGGTTTAACGTCGGGCAGTAGCGCGTAAAGGCAAGAGGCGGCAGGTGAAAGCCGCCGACGGGGAGATACACGGGCGCTTCGGAAAAGTTCCCTGTTACGCTTCACAACGGATATATGAATATTATTCTCTTGGGGTACCCCGGTTCCGGGAAGGGAACGCAGGCGAAGGTTCTTTCTCAGAAGCTGGGATTGTTCCATGTCTCCACCGGAGATATTTTCCGCGAGGAACTCGCGAAGGACACGCCGCTTGGGCTGGAAGTGTCGGGCTACCTGTCCGCGGGCAGGCTTGTGCCGGACAGGCTGGTGCTTGAAGTGCTCAAGTCCAGGCTGTCCAAGGAAACTCGCGGGCTTCTTTTCGACGGGTTCCCGCGCACGGTGGAGCAGGCTGAGGGGCTGGATGCGTGGTTCGACTCCCGCGAGACGACGCTTGACGCGGTGATCTTTCTGAACGTTCCCGAAGCCGAAGTGGCCAAGCGCCTTGGCGACAGGCGGACCTGCCCCAAATGCGGGAAGATCTACAATCTCGGCACGAAGCCGCCGCAGAAACCTGACATCTGCGACACCTGTAATGAAAAGCTTATAACCCGCGATGACGATACGCCCGGGGTGATCTGGAAGCGCCTGCAGGTTTACAAAGACCAGACCGAGCCCCTGCTGGCCTATTACAAATCGTCAGGGAATTTTTACGAGGCCGACGGCGGCCAGGCTCCCGAAAGCGTGGCAGCCAAGATTGCGGCCATGCTTGACGGGAAATGATAGAGATAAAGACTCCGGGGGAAATAGCCAGCATGCGCAAAGCGTCGCGTGTGGTGGCGCGCACCCTGGAGCGTCTCAGGGAGTTGGTGCGGCCCGGGGTGACCACGGCGGAGTTGAACGCTTTCGCTGAAAAAGAGATCCGCGGGGCCGGGGCGGAGCCGGCGTTCCTGGGCTATCGCGGCTATCCCGCCACTCTCTGCGTTTCCATTAACGAGGAGATAGTGCACGGTATCCCGAGCGAGAAGCGCGTGGTGCGGGAAGGGGACCTGGTAAGCCTGGACCTGGGCGCTCTCTGCGAAGGTTTTTACGGCGATGCCGCCCTGACCGTGGGCGCCGGGAATATTTCCGGGGGTGCCAGGAAACTGCTGGCGGTGGCGGAACGGTCGCTGGAACTGGCCCTGGAACAGGTCAGGCCGGGCGCGAGGCTGGGAGACGTTTCCAGCGCAGTGGAGCGGTTCGCGGTGCAAAACGGGATGTCGGTGGTCCGGGAGTTTACCGGGCACGGCATCGGGCGCAGGCTCCACGAAGAGCCGTCGATCCCCAACTTCGGAAAACCGGGCACCGGCCCGGTGCTGAAGGCCGGGATGACGCTGGCGATAGAGCCCATGCTCTGCCTGGGACGGGCGGAAATAATAGTCCGCAACGACGGTTGGACCGCTGTTTCGGCGGACGGAAGCCTGGCGGCGCATTGCGAGCATACGGTGGCGGTTACGGAGGACGGTTGCGAGATATTGAGCTCCTCCGGAGAAAAAGCGGGAGGCTTATTATAGTATAATATGCAAATATGTCTGAAAACGGCGAAAAAATAGAGGTGGAAGGAATAGTCAAGGAATCGCTGCCCAACGCGACCTTCAGGGTGGAGATCTCTCCGGGAAAGGTAATACTCGGGATCATTTCGGGCAAAATGCGCATTCATCACATAAAGATTCTCCCCGGCGACAAGGTCCGTCTTGAGCTGTCCCCTTACGATCTCAGCAAGGGGCGGATAACCTACAGGGAAAAATAAGCCGGGCGGCGCCGGATAGCCAAAGAGGTGTTCTAAATGAAAGTCAGGTCAAGCGTAAAAAAGATTTGCATAAAGTGCGTTATCGTTAAGCGCAAAGGCGTGGTGCGCGTTATCTGCACCGATCCCCGGCACAAGCAGCGCCAGGGATGATTTCAGCGCTTCAGAACTGAAATTCCAAGGAGAAAGTATGGCACGAATAGCAGGAGTGGATTTGCCGAAAGAAAAAAAATTATGCGTGGCTTTAGCCTATGTTTACGGGATAGGGCGGCCCATGGCCAAAAAGATCCTGGAAGGGCTCAAGAACCGGATAGTACCCGGGATCAGGGTGAAGGACCTCACCGAGGACCAGGTCGGTCTTCTGAACTCGGTCATCTCCAAGGAATACAAGGTGGAGGGCGAGTTGCGCAGGGAAGTGACCGCTAACCTGAAGCGGTTCGTGGAGATAAACAGCTACCGCGGCTACCGGCACAGAAGGAGTCTTCCGTCCCGCGGTCAGCGCACCCGTACCAATGCCAGGACCCGCCGCGGCAGGCGGCGCACGGTGGGCGCGGCTTCCAAGGCGCCGGTGAAGGCCGGAGCCTGATAGCAGCAGCGCTGAAGAGCTGAAGCTCCGAAGCGCTGTTAAGAAAAAGACCGGAGCTGTTGACTTCGGTTCTTCAGAGTTTCAGCGCAAGTTTTAAGGAGAAAGTTATGGCAGAGGAAAACAATACCCCGCAGCCTCAGGACGGGGCGAAAAAAGCCGATGCGAAACCGCAGGCGAAGCGCCGCTTGCGCACCGTGGCATTCGCGCGCGTTTACGTTAACTGTTCTTTCAATAATACGCTGATAACCTTCACCGACGAGAAAGGCAATGTTATAGCCTGGTCGACGTCGGGTGGTAACGGTTTCAGGGGTACGAAGAAAGGTACGCCTTTCGCCGCGCAGATAACCGCCTCCAGGGCCTCGGCCCGCGCGGCGGAATACGGCGTGAAGCAGGCCATGGTGCTGGTGAGCGGCCCCGGCCCGGGGCGCGAGACCGCCATACGCGGCATTGCGGCCAGCGGCATCCACGTGGTTTCCATAAAGGATATCACGCCCATTCCGCATAACGGCTGCCGCCCGCCGAAAGCGCGCCGCGTGTAAGACCGCGCCCAGGCCGCATGAATCATCGCTAAGGAGACTTTAATGTCGAGATATACCGGACCCAGCTGCAAGAAGTGTCAGAAAGTAAGCCAGAAGATGTTCCTCAAGGGGACCAAGTGCTTCACCAACTGCCTGGTGGACAGGCAGAAGGCCGTTAAGGAAAAGCGTTTCACTTCCGGCCCGAGGAACAAGATGTCGGACTACGGCAAGCACCTGCGCGAGAAGCAGATAGCCCGCCTGACCGCGCAGATAGGCGAGGCGCAGTTCAAGCGGTTCTTCAACAAGGCTTCCAAAGACAAGGGGCAGACCGGAGTGGCGCTGCTGCGTTTCCTGGAGGTGCGGCTTGATAATATCGTGCGCCGCCTGGGCTTCGCCGTCTCGCTCAAGGCCGCCCGCCAGTTGGTGAACCACGGGCATATAAAGGTGAACGGACGCTGCGTTTCGATACCGTCCTGTCTGCTTAAGCCCGGCGACGAGGTAGGCATAGACCCCAAAACGGCCGAAACGGTGCTGGTCAGGCAGGGACTCGAGCACGCGGAGAAGACCGCGCAGCGCCCCAGCTTCCTTACCTGGGACACAGCCACGAAGACCGGCAAGATGGTGCGCTGGCCGGACCGCGCGGAGTCAAGCATCTCCGTGGACGAGCAGCTCATCGTTGAATTCTATTCAAAGTAAGCGGAGGACACTAACAACATGGCCACTTTTTCCAAGCAGCTTGTAATCCCCGAAGCGCTGAACGTCGAGGATAGATCGAAGACGGACAACTACTCCAAGTTCACCGCCGAGCCCTATGAGAAGGGCTACGGCCACACGGTAGGCAATTCGCTCAGGCGCATCCTGCTGTCCAGCCTTGAGGGCGCGGCGGTGGTTGCCGTGCGCATAAAGGGCGCCAGGCATGAATACTGCGCCATTAACGGCGTGCAGGAAGACGTTGTGAACATCGTCCTGAACCTTAAGAAGCTGCGCGTGCGGCTCAAGGGCGAGGGACCGGAAACCGTGCTGATCTCCGTGAAGGGCCGCAAAGAAGTGAAAGCTTCCGATATCCGCGAGAACGCCAATGTCGAGATAATCAACAAGGACCTCGTGATCGCCCGCGTCGAGGCCGGGGCGGAATTCGAGGCCGAGCTGGAGATCTCCCGCGGCTCCGGCTACCTGACCTCCGAGGAGATCCGCGCCCGCATGAACCTGCCCGCTGATTTCATCCCGATGGACGCCATCTTCTCCCCGATACGGAAAGTGCACTACACCGTGGAGAACGCGCGTGTCGGCCAGCGCACGGACTACGATAAGCTGGTGCTGGAAGTGTGGACGGACGGCACGCTCAGCCCGTCGGACGCGGTCAACCGCACTGCCGCGCTGCTGCGCCGCTCCATAGTGCCGTTCCTGCCGGCCGAAGAGGCCTCAAAGGAGCCCGCCAAAGATAAGGAATCCGCTGGTGCGGACGCTGGCGGCGAAGCCGGCAAGCTGGACCAGAGCGTGGATATGATAGAGCTTTCTTCCCGCGCTTCCAACTGCCTCAAGGTGGCAGGTATACGCACGATAAGCGAACTTGTGAAGAAGTCGGAGGGCGACCTGCTCTCCGTGAAGAACTTCGGGCAGAAGTCGCTGGACGAAATAAAGGAAAAGCTCAAGGAAATGGGGCTGGACCTGGGCATGAAGGCCGAGTAAACGTCCCCGCCGGTATTTTTAAGGAACGTCTATGATAAAGAATCTGGGCACAAGAAAACTATCCAGGACAGGCTCGCATCGCCGGGCGATGTTCTCCAACATGGCTGCCAGCCTGCTGCTGCACGAGAAGGTGGAGACCACCCTTCCCAAGGCCAAGGAACTGGTCCGGGTCGCCGAGCGCGTGATAACGGACGCCAAGAACGGCCGTTACGTGGAAGTGCGCCGCGTGATAAAGGACAAGGCCGTCTACCACAAGATATTCGAAGTGCTGGCTCCTCGCTACAAGGAGCGCCCCGGCGGATGCACCCGCATACTCAAACTCGGTATGCGCAGGGGCGACGCCGCCGAGACAGCGCTGGTGAAACTGGTATAAAGGGATGTTTGATTATTTCTTCAGCCTGTTCTCGAACGATATCGGCATAGACCTGGGTACTGCCAATACCCTGGTCTATGTGAAAGGCAAGGGCATCGTATTGCGCGAGCCCTCCGTCGTCGCTATTGATAAGAACAGGCGCAAGGTGCTGGCGGTCGGCAGCGAGGCTAAGCTGATGCTCGGGCGCACCCCGTCCAACATCACGGCCGTCAGGCCGCTCAGGAACGGCGTGATAGCCGATTTTGAAGTTACGCAGGAAATGATCAAGTACTTTATCCGCAAGGTGCACAACAGGCGCAGCCTTCTGCACCCCCGCATAGTGATAGGCATTCCCTCAAGCATAACCGAAGTGGAAAAGCGCGCCGTGCAGGAATCGGCCGAGCAGGCCGGCGCACGCGAGGTGCTGCTTATAGAGGAGCCGATGGCCGCCGCCATAGGTTCCGATCTGCCGGTTTCCGAGCCGCACGGCAGCATGATCTGCGACATAGGCGGCGGCACCACCGAAGTGGCCGTTATTTCGCTGGGCGGCATGGTGGTGACCAATTCGATAGACGTTGCCGGCGACGAGATGGATGACTGCATAGTACAGTTTTTCAGG
Organism: Elusimicrobia bacterium CG08_land_8_20_14_0_20_59_10; assembly: GCA_002779045.1. Lineage (GTDB taxonomy): Bacteria > Elusimicrobiota > Elusimicrobia > Elusimicrobiales > UBA9959 > UBA9959. Next base: position 6,008 of record PEXO01000017.1, read on the forward strand.
CGCAAACATAACCTGGTTATAGGTGAAACTACCGCGGAAGAGGTAAAGATACAGATAGGATCGGTTTTCCCGTTGAAAGAAGAAAAAACTATAGAAGTGAAAGGGCGGGACCAGGCTAAAGGCCTGCCCAAGACGATTCTTGTGACTTCGGAAGAGATAAGGCAGGCCCTGATGGAGCCTGTCCAGCTGATCGTGGACGTGATAAAGCAGGTGCTGGAAGAGACGCCGCCGGAACTTTCCTCGGACCTCGTGGACCGCGGAATGGTGCTGGCGGGGGGGGGGTCGCTCTTGCGCGGCTTCCCGGAACTTATCCGGCAGGAAACAGAGTTGCCCGTCCACAGGGCTGCCGATCCTTTAAGCTGTGTCGCCTTGGGCTGCGGTAAGTATCTTGAAGAGCTGGACCGGATCCAGCAGCGGCCCGAATTCCTGAAGCCTTATCGTTGAGGCCCCTGTTCCCCGGAGCGGGAGAACATGGGCGCAACGGGGCGGTCCGCACAGGACAGGCGATGAGCAGAGAAAAAGACGCAGCTAATTACGCGGTCGTTTTTTTTGCGGCCGTTTCTATCCTCCTGCTGCTGTTCCCCGTATCAAAAATAGCGCACACGGTCCGCATCGCGGCCAGCTACAGCCTTTATCCCTCCCTGCATTACGGCGCGCGGTATACCCACTATGTCCGGAACGTCCCGGATAATTTTTTATTGCTGCTTGAAACCGACCAGGAGAACCGGGCGCTGAAGGAAAAAGTGCGGGAGCTGGAGGTGCGTTTGCAGAACGCCGCCGCCGCCGCCGGCGAGGGAGAGCGCCTCGCTGTGGAAATGGGTCTTTCGCGCGCTTTGCCGTGGAAGGGGGTCTGGGCGCGTATCATCAACAAGACCCCCGCGGACTGGTATGGCTCATTCTTCGTGGATAAGGGCGCGGAGCAGGGCGTGGCGATCAACGATACCGTGCTGGGAATGGAACAGGGGCATGCGGGGCTTGCCGGGCGGGTGTTGGAGGTCTATCCGAAATTTTCAAAGGTGCTGCTGCTCACTAACGGCGCCGCCTCGGCCGTAGGTTCGATAGAGCCCGAAGGCCTGGAGGCGCTGGTGGAAGGAAAGGGCACCTGGATGCTGAAGATGAACTATATTCCGGAGGAAGCCTCCCTGGCCGAAGGAGCCGAGGTGGTAACCTCTCCCGGGGGACTGCTTTTCCCGCCCGGGATCCCGGTGGGAAAGGTAAAAAAGGTGTATTCGCGGGAATCTTTCATGAATTTTATCACCGCCGACGTGGTGCCTTCCGTCAACGTGAACACGCTCAAGGAGGTGTTCGTGGTCAGGCGCAACCTGCCCAAAGAGCTTTTGGGGGCCAGGCAGGCTGAAAAGAAATGAGCATAATCTACGAGGTCGTAATTTATCTTGCGGTCGGCAGCACTTACTGGTGGTGGTCGCAGAATCTCACGGTGTTCGGCCTGGCGCCCAACCTGATGTTCGCGGCGGCGCTGTGCGCCGCCATACTGGCGGGGCCGGTCAAAGGTATCGCCTGGGGCTTTTTTCTCGGGTTTTACGCCGACATGCTCGGTTCCGATATGTTCGGCGGTTACGCGCTTACCTACACGCTGATGGCTTACGGCGTGTATATCATAAAACGGCATTTCGACATGGACAGCCTTTTTTCGCAGCTTGTGGCTTCCCTGGCGCTGTCCTGGCTCAGCATATTGTTCTACCAGGGACTGGTGATCTCTTTTTCGCGGCCCAGCAACCTTGACCTGCGCGTTTTCCTCTCCGAACCGTTCCTTAACGCGCTGGTGGTCCCGGTCATGTTCCGGATCTTTTACCAGCTTAAGCGGGGGTTAGGCGTCCTATGATAGACCGGCAGATACCGCAGGCCCGTCTGGACTTTATCTGGACCCTTTCCTACGGCCTGACGCTGTTGTTCCTGCTGCGGCTCGTTAACCTGCAGATCCTCAATACCGCGCATTTCCGGGAAATAGCCGAAAAGAACCGGACCCAGATCATAGCGCAGTCCGCGCCGCGCGGGCGCATCTTCTCTTTTGATGAAACGGCCATAGCCACCAGTAAGCCGTCCTTCAGTCTCATATATTTTCCCGGCCAGCTCAAGACCGGCGCGGAGACCGACCGCATGGCCGGGGCGCTTTCCCGGCAGCTGGGCGCCGACTATGAGAGCATAAAAAGCAATATCTACCGCGCGACCACGCGCGAGAAGCCGGTGCGCCTGGCGGAAAACCTGCCTCCAAAGGCCATGCTCAGGCTTTCGGAGCTGAAAGCCGTATACCCGGGGGTAGATATAATCGTCGAAGCGCGCAGGTATTACCCTTTCGGCGCCTACCTGAGCCACCTCGCGGGCTATATCGGGAAAATGGACCCGAAGGAATGGGCCGCCCGGTCAACGGATAAGAAGTACTCGATGGATTCCCGCATCGGCAAGGCCGGGCTGGAGAAGATGTACGAAAGAGAATTGAAGGGCCGTGACGGCGGGATCTTCCTGGAGGTGGACTCGCGCGGCCGGCTTAACCGTGTGCTGGAAAGCCGCAAGTGGGCGCCCGGCTCGGATATTTTCCTGACCGTGGATTCCAAGGCGCAGGCCGCCGCGGAGGAGGGGCTTGAGAAATCCATAAGCGGCAAGGGCGCGGTGGTGGCTTTGGACCCGCGCAACGGGGCGGTCCTTGCTTTCGTTTCCATGCCGGATTACGATCCTAACCAGTTCGTAGTCTCCGGAGCGGAAAAAGATAAGCTTGCCCCCGGAGAAATATTGCCGGAGTTCAATGTGGCGCTGCAGGGCAGCTATCCGCCCGGTTCTATCTTTAAAATAATAACCGCGGCGGCCATACTGGAATCCGGCCGTGTGAAGCCCGAAGAGACTTTCTTCTGCCCCGGCTATTACGACGCGGGCAGCCGCGTCTTTAAATGCTGGGAAAAAAAGGGTCACAACAAGGTGGACTTCATCACCGGGCTGACCCGGTCCTGCGACGTCTATTTTTATAATGCCAGCCAGCGGGCCGGCGCGCTGGCGATAGAAAAATACGCCCGGGCTTTCCGGCTGGGGCAGCCCTCCGGCATAGCCCTGCCGGAGGAAAAGAACGGGAACGTGTTCGGCCCGGGAACGCGCGCCGCAAAAAAAAGCTACTGGTTCATAGGAGATACGCTTAACCTCGCTATCGGCCAGGGGGAAACCCTGATGACTCCCATTCAGGCCGCGGGCATGATAGCCGCTGTCGCCAACGGGGGAGTGTTCTACCGTCCCTATTACGTTGACAGGATAGTGCGCGGCGACGGACAGACGATCTCCCTGGGCAAGCCGGAGATAATGAGCCGCGTGAAGCTCAAGGAGAGTACGTGGGCGCTTATAAAAGCCGGCCTGCATAATGTCGTGCAGGGAGGCACTGGTTATATGGCCAGGATCGAGGGCGCCGAGATGTACGCCAAGACCGGCACTGCGCAGAACCCGCAGGGCAAGGACCATGCCTGGTTCGTTGCCTATGCTACCGTGGACGGGAAACCTTCCAGGGTGGCCGTGGCGGTGCTGGTGGAGCACGGCCTGCACGGCGCCTCCGCCGCAGCCCCGATAGCAAAAGCTGTGATAGAGGCCGTGCTCAGGGACGACCTGGCCGCGAAAAAGCGGCTGCCCTTTGTCGGTCCGCCCGCCCCGGGACCGGAGGGCAGAGGATGATCTTCACCCCGCAGGGAGGCCTAAGGAAGAACCGCATGGACTGGGTCCTGTTCTTTGCCGTGCTGATACTGCTGGCGGTCGGCACAGTGGCTGTTTTCTCGTCCGTGGCGGCGCTGCCGCAGCAGGCCCGCATAATACGCGTGCAGTTCATGGCAATACCCATCGGCCTGACGGTCTTTGCCGCTGCCTGGAGTCTTAATTACCAGATATACCAGGACCAGTGGAAATTCGTTTACGGCTTCCTGCTCCTGTTCCTCGCGGGGGTGCTGTTCTGGGGAGTTATGGACAAGGGTGCCCGGTCCTGGTACCGCCTGCCGTTCTTCTCCATGCAGCCGTCGGAGTTCGCGCGCGTGGGGCTTATACTTGTGCTGGCCAACTTCCTGGATAAGCGCATCGGCAGGATACGCGAATTGAAGACGGTGATGGGCGCCTTCGCGCTTTGCCTGCCCGTTTTCTTCCTGCTGATAAAACAGCCCGACTTTTCCGCCATACTTATAAGTTTTCCGGTGGTGCTGATAATGCTCTTTGCCGCAGGCGCGAGCCTCTTCCACCTGTCGATCATACTCGGCTATGCTTTTATCTCCGCGCTGTTCCCCATCCTGTGGACGATAATAGTGCTGAACCCCGAACTGCTGGATAGTTCGCTTATCGCTTATTTTTACCACCTGTCGGATTCTCTCTGGGGTGCGGCCGCGTTCGTGGCCGGCGTGGCGGCACTGGCCTGGCTGTTCAGGCAGCTTTCCGTGCGTCTTTACGCCAACGTTTCCGGTATCTATTTTGCGGGCGCGGCGCTGGTGCTCGTCTTCGGTTTTTTCTCCGGTGTGCTGATGAAGAACCAGATGAAGGAATACCAGCAGAAGCGCTTGGAGGTTTTCCTGTCCCCTGAATCCGACCCGCGCGGGGCGGGCTATAACCTGCTGCAGGCCCGCATAGCGATAGGTTCCGGGGGGATATTAGGGCGCGGGGTGTTTTCCGGCACGCAGTCGCGGCTGGGTTTTGTTCCGGAGCGGCACACGGATTTCATCCTGGCCGTGGTGGGAGAGGAGATGGGCTTCTGGGGGATGCTGCTGGTGGCAGTGCTGTACGCGGTGCTGATGCGCCGCGTGATGCAGTGCGCGCGGCTTGCCAGGGACCGTTTCGGGTACCTGGTGAATTGCGGGATATTCGGCATGTTCCTGGTCTATTTCGGGATAAATTTCGGCATGGTGCTCGGTTTCGCCCCGGTGGCGGGCGTGCCGCTGCCGCTGCTGTCGTACGGCGGCTCCAACCTGGTGGCCACGCTTTTGGCGCTGGGGATAACAGAATCGATATACGCGCGAAGATACGCGTTGGTATGATCGGGGATGGAAAATCGGGGATCGAGAATCGGGAATCGAAAACCGGGAACGGGAAAAGAAAGCGGAATTTATGAACGAAGGCCCTAAATCCAGGATAAGACTGAAGTTCGCCAGGCTTGAACCGGCAAAGGATTTTACGCATCTTGAGCAGATAAAGGCGTTGCGTTCCAGGGCGGCCGCCAGCGGTCTTAAATTCCAGCCGGCCCGGGTGGGAGGGGCCTCGGTCCCGCGCATGGCCTTCGGCCCGGCCATCTCGGTGGGCCATGAAAGCCTCTGTGAATACGCGGACCTTTTTCTTGAAGAGTTCGTCAGGGAAGAGTCCGCGCGGGAGAAGATCCAGGCGTTCGACGACGCAAATTTCCGCCTGCTGGCCGCCCGGCGCATACCGGTGTTCTTCCCGTCGATAGAAGCCGCGGTCAACGCCGTGGAGTATTTTCTCGAGGGGACTTTTCCGGCCGGTTTTTCCCAGGCCTCGCTGGACGTATTCGCGGCGCTCAAGAATCTGCCGTACGAAAAGGTGAAGCCTTCCGGAGAGCGCAAGATGCTGGACGCCAGGGCGCCGCTTTTGTCGGCCTCCTGGGACGCTTGTGCCCGGCCGCCGGGTACCTGCGCCGGCCTTCTCAAACTGACGCTCAGGCTTTCCCCCGGGCGCAATGTGAAGCCGGAGATCGTGGCTGAACTTATGGCCGCAGGCAGGCCGGAGCTGCGGCGCATAACGCGCAAGGAGTTTTACTGGCAGGATTCGCAGGGTAAACTGGTGGTCTTTTAGCTGTCCGGCGCAGGTTTTATAATGAGTGCAAGGAGCTTTCAGAGTATGAGCAACAATACAAAGGTTAAAAAAGAAATATTCGCTAACACTTCCTTCGAAGAGACGCGTATAGCGATAGTCGAGAACGGCAGGCTTTCCGAGCTGTTCTGGGAGCGGCGCAGTTCCGGGAACATAGTCGGCAATATTTACAAGGCATCCGTGGAGAACGTGCTGCCGGGAATCTCGAGCGCGTTCATGAACATAGGTATGGATAAAAACGCCTATATTTATATCTCCGACGTGCTCGGCAACCAGAAGGACCCGATAGACCGCCTCCTGAAGAAGGACCAGGAAGTTATGGTCCAGGTCACCAAGGCCGCCATAAGCACCAAGGGCATGAAGGTTACCATGGACGTGTCCCTGCCGGGCCGCTTTCTGGTGCTTACCCCGTTCCAGGAATTCGTCGGCGTCTCCAAGAGCATTGAGGACGCTGCCGAGCGCGCGCGGCTCTCTGAAATTATACGCAAGATAGCCGACCCGGCTACGCTTGGCACGAAGGGCTGCATAGTGCGTACCGAGGCCGAAGGCGCCACCGAAGACGAACTCGAGCGGGAGATAAAATACCTGCTGCGCCTGTGGGAGACGGTACGGGCGCGGTTCGATTCGTTAAAAGCGCCCGCCCTTCTGCATAAGGATATGGATATGACGCTGCAGGTGGCGCGCGACATACTCTCCGAGGACACCTCCATCTACATGCTGGACAACAAAGACGACTTCCGCAACGTCGAGGAGTTTGTTGCCAGGATCTCCCCCGGCCTGAAGGACCGTGTGAAGTATTACGGCGGCAAAACTCCCGTCTTCAAGGCTTTCAACGTCGAGAAAGGGATAGAGGAACTGCGCAGGATAAAGGTTCCGCTCCCCAACGGCGGCAGCCTGATAATCCAGGAGGCGGAATCGCTGTGCGCCATAGATGTGAATACCGGGCGCTTCACGGGCTCCAAGTCGCAGGAAGAGACCGTTACCGCCACCAACCTGGAAGCCGCGCAGGAAGTGGCCAGACAGCTTCGCCTGCGCAACATCGGCGGCATAATTGTGATAGACTTTATTGACATGAAAAAGGCCTCCAACCGCCATAAGCTGGTGGAAGCGCTTGAAACGGCCGTGAAGCGGGACCGCGCCAAGATACGCATCCTGCCCGTCACGCGCCTGGGGCTGGTGGAGATGACGCGCGAGCGCAAGCGTGAAAGCACGTTCAGCCTGCTCACCGAGGAATGCCCGGAATGTCACGGCACCGGGCGCGTGCTCTCCAGCGAGAGCATAATTATCAATGTGCAGCGCGAGATACAGAGCCTGACCATGGGGCGTCCCGGGGGTAACCTCCGCGTGGTGGTCCACCCGATACTTTGCGAGGCGCTCAAGAAGAAGCAGGCCCTGCTGGAGAAGAACGTGCATCGCAGCGTGAAGCTGACGGCCGACCCGCAGCTTACCTGGGAGGATTACAGGATAGTGCTGGAATAGCGGAGAGGAATGACAAGCAGAGGGATGGTGTTAATTGCTTATGCTCAAGAAACTGATATTGGTTTTATTTGCGGCTGCGGCGCTCTGCGCGCCGGCGGGCGCCAAGGTGGCCGAGGTCTCGTATCTCAAGAACGGCATTTACGCCGGTAAAATAGGAACTTACAGCCTCGGCGGCGCGCTTTACCTTAACGCCTCGCAGTCGGCAAAGGTGATAGGCGGGAAGATATACTGGTACCCGGTTTCCGGCAAGCTGCTGCTGCAGATACGGGGCAACAAGGTCGTTTTCTTTACGAAGTCCGATTCCGTGCTCATCAACGATGAAAAGGCGGTTTTTCCCAACCCGTTTATCGTGCGCGGCGGCAGGGCTTTCCTGGCTCTGGATTTCTTCATCTCCAAATATTTCGCCCAGGCTTTCGGCTTCAGGCTGGACTACAACAAGGCTACCCGCGCGCTGGCGGCGCAGCAGGAGATAAATATAACTTCCGTGAATTACTTCTCCTACCAGGACAAGACGCGGATAGTGGTTTACATGGAGTCCGCCCTGGAATGGCAGGCCTCGCAGAAGGAGAACAACCTTTATATCTTGACGATTGCCGGCGGCGTGATAGGCGGGGAGGAAAAACTGGCCATAGGCGACGGGGTTGTGCGCGGGGTGGACCTGGCGCAGGAAAGCAGGCTGGCCCGCCTGGTGATAGATCCCGACGATAATTTCGGCAAGGTAAACGCTTTCAAGCTTACGAATCCCGACCGGATAGTGCTGGACGTCATAAAACGAACGGACGCGATACCACAGGGCATAGGCGGCGCGCGCGAAACGCCGGAGCCGTCCGTTATCGCCCCTTCCGGGACGGTTCCGGGCGACTCCTCCGCGGGAACCTCTTCCGCCGCCCTGGGGAAGGCAGTTTGGGCCGGGGCTGCGGCTGTTTCGGCCGCCGGCGCGGCCGCGCCCTCCGCAGCGGATCCGGCGGCGGATGTCAGGATACCGGACAAGATGGTGCTGGAACGCTCCGGCAGGAAAACCGTGGTGCTGGACGCTGGCCACGGCGGCAAGGACCCGGGCGGCAAAAAGCTCTTCGGCCTTAAGGAAAAGGAAATGAACCTGCTCGTGGCGAAGGCGGTTTACGACCTTCTCAAGGGCGAGGAGATGTTCGACGTTATACTTACGCGCAGTTCCGACGAATTCGTGCCGCTGGCGGAACGCTCCATCATAGCGAACAACGTGAAGGCGGACATCTTCGTGTCCATACACGCCAATGCATCGCGCGACCGCAGGGAAAAAGGTTTTGAAATATTTTTTATGTCCGAAAAAGCCTCGGACCCGGGCGCCGCGGAGGTGGCCGACTATGAAAACTCGGTGCTCGGGCTTGAAGAGGGCGGCGGACAGCCGGACGCGGCGGCCATGCTGCTGCATTCCATGGCGCGCAATGAGTACCTCAACGAGGGCAGCCGCCTGGCCGGGCTGGTCTCGGCCGAAATGGAAAAGAGGACCCCGTTCGCGAACCGGGGCGTGAAGCAGGCGGCTTTCTACGTGCTGCGCGGAACCTACTGCCCGGGCATACTGATGGAAATGGGGTTCATGACCAATTCCCATGACCAGAAGAACCTGAACGATAAGAAAGTGCGCGCGAAGATAGCCGGCGCTATTTACCGCGGCATATTAAAATATGCTGAAATGAAGCAGTGGAAATAAACTGATATGTTGAGATCAGAACGTCCTATCGGCATCTTCGACTCGGGGCTGGGCGGGCTCACCGTGTTCAAGGCCGTGCGCGGACTTATGCCCGCTGAGAACCTGGTCTATTTCGGGGATACGGCGCGGGTCCCTTACGGCACAAAATCCCAAAGCGCGGTCGTATCTTTTTCCAGGGAAATAGCGGGCTGCCTTTTTGCCAAAAAGATAAAGTTCCTGATAGTGGCCTGCAATACGGCCTCCTCGCTGGCTTTGGAAGAGATAAAAAGAATTTCCCCCGTGCCCGTGCTGGGCGTCATAACTCCCGGGGTCCGGGCGGCCCTCAGGCTGGTTCCGCGCGGAGGGAGAATACTTGTGACCGGCACGGCGGCTACGGTGACGAGCCGGGCTTATTCACGGGCGCTCCTGGCGGTACGTCCCGATGTGCGAGTTACGGAGAAGGCCTGCCCGCTGTTCGTCCCGGTCGTGGAGGAAGGCTGGTGCTCCAAGCCCCTGGCCGGCCTTGTGGCCGGGGAATACCTGGCCGCCTTCAGGCGCGCAAAAATAGACGCGCTGATACTGGGCTGCACCCATTACCCGCTTTTAAGGAAGGTCATAGCCCGCGTGCTGGGACCGCGCGTAAAAATAATCGATTCGGCCGGAGCCACGGCTATCGCCGCTAAACTTGAGCTCTCGCGCCTCGGGCTGCTTAATTCCGGCCGGTCGCGCGGGAAATGCGAATTCCTGGTAAGTGACGCGCCGGAGCGCTTTTCCGGGCTGGCGCTGAAACTCCTCGGGATAAAGACCGGCGCGGTAACCGTGAAAAGATTTTGAGTTTGTGGTCTGCAGACTATTTGGGAGGTGCGCTGATATGAAACGAACACTTGCGGTCGTAGTGCTTTTTGTTATGGCGGTTTCTATTTATGCCCAGGCCCCGGCCGGAAAAAAAGAGACTAAGGGCGCCTCCGCCGCTGCCCCGGCCGGACAAAAGGCGGAGAAACCCCCCGCCGCAAAACCGAAGCAGGCCGATGCCGATGCGGACGACGGGGCAGTGATGATAGATTCCCTTTACGATGCCGAGGAAACCGGACGGTTCGACGACAGGATTGAAATGGCCGGAGATGAGGCGGATGTGGCCGGGGGGATCCCGTCCTCCTACGGGGCTTGCAGGGGAACCATGAACGAGGGCGGGCGCAATATCCTGGTTTTTGAAAGCCTGGATGACGGCTCGCTCACTTTTGTGCAGGTCACGGTGGGTAAAAATTCCGTTTCCTGGAAGCTCGCGGGCTCTATCGGGCGCAGCGCCGATTAGCCGCTGCTCTTCCCGCCCGGTAGAATGCTAAAATATCCGTATACGGCCGCGCTGTAACGCGCGTCCGGTATCAGAGGTGAATATGAAACGCAAAGACCTAGTCAGGCATCTGGTCAGTAAAGGGTGTGTGCTGTCCCGTGAAGGCGGAAAATATTCGGTCTTCCTTAACCCGGCGTCCGGTAAGGAGATCCCGGTAACCAGGCATAATGAGATAGCGGATTTTACCGTGCGCAAGATATGCCGGGACCTGGGAATAGACCAACCTTGAAAGGGTCCGTCTGTCTTTTCCTTCTGGCATCGCTTTGCGGCTGTGCCGCCCTTCCGATCGATGTAATACAGGTAGGCCCCTGGTTCTCTCCGCGCCCGGTCGGCGAGGTGGAGGTTTTTTCCTCGCGTACCGAGACCGGGCGGCAATGGGGAGGCATAGGCATAATACACGGCCGGCACATCCCGTCCTCCTCGACTAAAACGATCGAAAGCCAGCGGCGCAAGGCCCGGGCCGCCGCCGCAAAAATGGGCGCGGACGGCGTGATCATAGTCTTCGATCCGGTCTCCCCCGGGTTCGGCCAGGGTTCCTACCATGAACCCCGGGTTTACCTTAGCGGCCTCGCTATCAAATATGCAGTACAAGCTTCAACCCCGCCGGCCAAGTAACCGGAAAGTTGCAGCTGCAACTTTCCCCTCGCATAGCGAGGGCGCGTTCCGCGCGGCATACACCCTTGCGGACCTGGCGTGCATAGCGCTTGGTCCGCAACCAGCTGCTGCGGGGAATCCTGCATAATTCTGTTCCCTTGATTTTTATGGAAAATATCTTGAACTGCAGGATTCGGGATAATCCCGCGGTGCGCGTAGCGCTTGAGCCCGCGGAAGCTTCTTCCTGGCGCGGCCGGGCGCTGGTGATAGATCTTTTCCGGTTCTCCAACACCATCTGCGCGCTGGTGGAAAGCGGCCGCCGCGATATCCGCGTTTATTCAAGTCCCGCCAGGGCCGTGGCCGCGCGCAGGCTGGAAAAGAACGCCGACCTGTTTTCGGAGATGGACCTCGGGCCCGGTGTGGACAGGTACGACAATTCCCCGTATACGGCGCTGCACGGCTCGGACCCTTCGCGCGCCGCTCTTTCAGTGACCAATTCCGGCTCGCCGGCGGCTGTGTCGCTTACGCTTGCCGACGAAATACTCATAGCCTGCTTCGCCAATTTCCCCGCCCTCGTCTCTTATTGT
>PEXO01000172.1 GCA_002779045.1 Elusimicrobia bacterium CG08_land_8_20_14_0_20_59_10
CCATGTCAACCAAAATTGATAAAGGTCAACCGGCTGGGCCGCCGGCGCGCTTGCGCGGCCCGCTCAGAGCACTCTTTCGCCGGCGTCCAGCCGTATCACGGCGTTCTGTATGCAAACGGGGGCTTTTTCCAGCCCGTTGTCCGCCAGTGCCTTGACTAGCGGCGCCAGCTGCAGGCTATAGCGCTTAGAGATATGGAAGGGATCCATGGCCGGCCAGCCCCAGAGCGCAGTGTGGTAGATGCCGGCTACGAGATAGTGCGGTTCGTTCATCTCGCGCTTATTGAACAGTATCACCCGCGCCTGCGCCCGGGAAGCCGCCTGTATGGCGCCGATAGCGATCTTGCCGTGCCCCATTATTTTGACGGTGGCCTTGGCCGGGCTGCGGCCCCAGAGCTCGAAGGCTTTCATCATGCCGGCATAGCCCACCTCGTGCAGGTCCTCTATCATGCGCTCGCCCAGGTGGTCTTTTACCTTCTCCATGGCTATCGCGTTAATGCGCATCCCCCACAGCAGGCGGGCCAGGTTCAGCCTGTTATGCAGGTGCATCATAGAGAACATGGTAGCACCCGGGCGCATCAGTTTCAGCTCGGTTTCGTTGGGCTCGCGCAGTTTTACCACCAGCGGGCAGGAATAAACCATGGCCTTGGTAGCCGGGTGGGCGCCGGCCTGCCTGTATTCATCGTCCGTAATGCCCGCCCCCAGGCCCGCGTCGCGCTCAACGAATACCTGGCACCTGCGGGCGATGTCCATCAGCTCCTCGGGACGCAGCGCCACGCGTTTCTCATTGCGGCGGTCGTCCAGGGCCAGGCCTATCCTCATATCCCCGCCTCCTTTATCTTTTCAAGGACTTCGCGCGAACCTATGAAGCCGCCGTACATTTTGCAGATAGCCAGGGCAGCGCGTATCTTCAGGCGCATTTTCCACGAGGCAAAATCATAAGTATGGGCCAGCACGGCGACAATGGTCTCCCCGCCGCGCAGGCTCAGGCGCCGGCAGGTCTTCCAGATATGGAGCAGGGACTGCTGCTCGATATAGACTCCCAGCGGCACTTCGCAGACGCGGCTGCCGCCCGGCCTGCGGTGGTCCTGGTAGTCAAGCCGTAGAAGTTGTCCGGGGCCCCCCGCCAGTCGGAAACCAACTGCTCGCTCTTCACCAGGTAGCGCCCGGGGTCGCAGGAATAATCCAGCGGCAGGTTATTAGCCTCAAGCAGCGGGATGACGGAAGGGCTGAAGGTCATGAAGCCGCCGCGGTAGGCCAGCGGGGAAAGCCCGGCCTCCCTGAGGCCGCGGGCCAGGCCTTCTATAACGGGCGCCATCCGGACGGGGTCGGCGTAATGCCAGGCTTTGTACAGTTCTTCCTCGTGACAGTGCACACCCACCTCGCCGCCCAAGGCCTCCACCTGTTTCCAGACGGCGATAAGCTCCGGACGCAGAAAAAAGTCGCGGACCAGCGGGGAAGTGTGAACGAAATGAAGGAACTTCCCGCCGACAACGGCGGCCAGCTCTATCTCGGCGCGAATAAAAGGAATGATGCGCGCCGTCACCGGCCTGCGCTCCTCCTCTTTCAGGCTGGTATAGAAATACTCATCCCAGTCGCCGTCAATTGTAAATACGAAATTAAGGCCCATAGTTAAACTCCAGCGCGCGGAGGTATAATTATAATTATAGAACCGGTCCCCCGCAACCTTTTTTTCGGCCACCGGCTTTAGAACACACGGAAGACATGAAAACGGCTCCCGCCCCCGGGCGGGGAAATGCGGGGCTGCCCAGGCAGCTCAAACGGACAGCTCCCGGGCGGCCTGCTGTCTTTTATCGGCGGGCAGAAAAGAACCCTCCACCGCGCATTTGAGGGTATATTTCACGTCCCCGGCGGAGAGCCCCATCTTTTCCAAGGCAAGGCCGTATTCCTTGTTGAGGTGAGTATCGAGTATTTCGGGGTCGTCGGCGCCTATGGTACAGCGCAGCCCGGCCTGGATGAATTTTTTCAGCGGGTGCTCTTCTATGGAGGCCACCGCGCGCGTAAGATAATTGCTCCAGGGATTGGTCTCCACGGTAATGCCGGCCCGCTTGATCAGCTCCACGGTGCGGCCGCTGGGGTCCTCGGCCGCTTTTACGCCGTGGCCTATGCGCCGGGGGAAAAGCGCCGTTATGGTCTCCTCCACCTGCCGGTACTCCCCCTCTTCCCCGGAATGCACCGTAAGCGGGATATCCGCTTTATGCAGCTTTTTCACCGCGCTCCTGTAGAGCTGGGAGGGATAGGCCGCTTCATTGTCCGCCAGGTCGAAACCTATCACGGTCTTTTTATTGTCCACGGCGAAATCTATGGTCTTCAGGACCGAGTCCATACCATAGCTGCGCGAGGCTATGATTATGACGCCGCAAACCATATTGGAGGCTTTTTCGAACTTTACCAGGGCGGAATTTATTATCTCCTGCCCCTTGCGCCAGTCGAGGCCGTTGTTCCTGAACATGAAATCCGGGCTGTAGCGCAGCTCCAGCAGGCGGATATTCTCCTTCTTATACGCATCCTCCAGGGCCTCGCAGGTGATGCGCTCCACCGCCTCGTAGGAGACAAAAGAGGCCTGCGCCAGCTCGAACATCTTGAGCACCCCGGAGAGAGACGCGCCGGGCGAGCGCAGTTTATAGACCCGGTCCAGCTCCGCCTCGTCGAAGGTGGGAAGCTTCAGGCCGTGTCTGCGCGCGATGTCGAGAACGGTGCCGGTGCGCACGCAGCCTTCAATGTGGCGGTGCAGCTCCGCCTTGGGCATCTCCCGTATCGCTTTATCCATCGGGCTACTTCCCCAGCAGTCCGGCCTTCAGGCTCTTATCGGCCGGCTTGTCGCTCAGCCAGACCCTGAACAGCGTGTCCGCGAAATCCTTCCCTTCCACGTCGCCCGCCTTTTTCATTTTACCTCCAGAGCCCATGCTTTTCCCGGGTCCTGTAATTTTAACACTTCTCGCGGCATTTCTCTATGAAAACCAGGAAGGCCGCAGCAGCCCGGTCGGCGCCCATTTGATAGAATATCGGGATTGGAAAGGGGCTGGTGCCGGTAATATGTCCCCGCAGCCCCGCCCGCACAGCCGATGAACCGTATTCTGACCGATAAGACCTGGACCCGCCTGGCGCTGCCGGCACTGGCCGCCGCCCTCGTGTTCGCCGTTTTCCTGCCGGCGCTGGATAACGGCTTCCTGGACTGGGACGATTCCGTCGGCCTTCTGGCGAACCGGGAGTACAGGGGACTTGGCTGGCAGCAGCTCAAGTGAATGTTCACCACGTTCGGCCTCGGCCCTTATACGCCCCTGTGCTGGATCACTCTCGGCTTTGATCATCTCCTCTGGGGACTGAATCCGTTCGGGTATCATCTTGCCAACGCGGTCCTGCACACCCTTAACTGCCTGGTATTTTATTTTTTATGCAGGAACCTGCTTTCCCTTGCCGCCGGAACTTCAGCCGCGATAAAGGCCCGGGAATTCTCCTTCGCGGCCGCTTTTGCGGCGCTTTTTTTCGCCCTCCATCCTTTGCGCGTTGAATCGGTGGCGTGGATCTCGGGCAGGCACGACATACTTTCCTGCCTGTTCTACCTGCTGGCGGTCCTGTGGTATATCGCACCGCGCACAGCCGGCCGCGAAAATGATTCCTTCCTGCGCCGGCAGCTATTGCCCCTGACCGCCTTTCTCCTGGCGCTGCTTTCCAAAGGAATGGCGATCAGCCTCCCGGTGGCGCTTCTCGTGCTGGATATCTACCCGTTAAAGCGCCTTCCCGGCGGGTCCGGAAAATGGTTTTCGCCGGAAACCCGCCTGGTCTGGCTGGAGAAGCTCCCTTTTTTCGCCCTTGCCCTGATATTTGGCGCGGTTGGTTATGCGGGCCAGGCGAAAGTGGGCGCATTAGGCTCTTACCAGGAGTTCGGGGTCGGTTCCCGTGTCTCGCAAATGCTATTCGGGGCTGCGCTCTACCTGCAAAAAACCCTGGCGCCGCTGGACCTGTCGCCTTTCTACCGGCTTCCCGGGGAGGGCGGTCTTTTGAACTGGCGGATACTGTTATCCGCAACGGTAATAGCGGCGCTCACAGCCGCCGTGATCGCCCTGCGCAGGCGCAGACCGGCATTCCTTGCGGTATGGGCCTGCTACCTGGCTATGCTCGCCCCGGTATCCGGCATAGTGAAAATAAACGCGTATGCCGCCGCGGACCGCTACTCCTATCTCTCCTGCCTGGGTTTTGCGGTCCTTGCCGGGGCCGGATTTCTGTCGTGCAGGCAAGCTGCCGCCGGGCGCGTTAAAAATATCTGTCTGGCCGTCGCGTGCCTGATACTCCTGGCTCTTGGCCTCCTTACCTGGCGCCAGGAGAAGGTCTGGCGTGATACCGAAACCTTATGGCGGCAAGCTATTACCGCGGATCCGGAAAGCGGCTATGCGCGGACCAGGCTTGGTTTTGTGCTGGAGAAACAGGGAAAAACGGACCAGGCCATTCTTCACTATAAGGAAGCGTTACGGCTGGATCCGCGCAATGTGCAGGCCAATATCTATCTGGGCCATGCCCTGTCCTCGCAGGGCAGTTCGGATAAGGCGGCAGGGCATTACCTTAAGGCGGCAGAACTCAGGCCGGATGATACCAATATCAATCAAAGCGGTATCCTGGCCGCGCAGGGCCGGCTTGACGAAGCCCTGGATAGCGGCCTGACGGCGCTGAAGTCCGACCCGGACGATGCCAAGGAACACAATAACCTGGGGCAGAACCTTGCAGCGCGCGGCAGGTTCGGCGAAGCGGTGGACCATTACAGGACGGCCCTGAGAATTACTCCCGGCCTTGCCGAGGCACACAACAATCTGGGCACGGCCCTGTCCGCGCTGGGGCGGCTGGACGAGGCCGTCGGGGAATACCGGGAAGCGCTGAGGCTCAAACCCGGTTTTGCCTTAGCGCATTACAGCCTGGGAGCGGTGCTCTACAAGCAGGGCAAGCTGGACGAGGCCGGCCGGCAGTACGAGGCGGCGCTGAAGATAGCCCCGGAATACGCGGAGGCCCACTATAACCTCAGTTTTGTACGCTACAACCAGGGCAGGAAGCAGCAGGCTCTTGAACACTATAAAAGGGCTTTACAGCTAGCTCCCGGCCTGCGCCCCGCCGCCGCAGCGCAGGGAAAGCGCTGAAAATGAAGGGCGTTTACCCCGGAAATTCCCGGCGGGATTTCCCCGTATAAGTTCAGTATAATAACCGGAACGGGGAAAAGCTCTCTTTTGCGGATGTTCCAGGCGTGTGTCCCCGACCGCGCCAAAAGGACCTGGTCATGAAAAAAACCCTGTTTCTCGGTTGGGCATTCATCTTTACGTTTTCACTTGCGCACGGCCTCCGGGCCAATGCCGCCGCAGACAAGGCGGCGGAGACCGCGGTGAAGAAGGC
>PEXO01000363.1 GCA_002779045.1 Elusimicrobia bacterium CG08_land_8_20_14_0_20_59_10
AGCGGCGAGCAGCGTTTCCAGGTGGAGGAATACAAACGTCCCGAATTCGAGGTGACCCTGAAGGAAGCTTCGGACGCCTTGCGCTACGGCCGCAAGGCCCGCGTGGAAGGTGAGGTAAAGTATTATTTCGGCTCGCCCGTGCCCGGCGCCGAGGTGAAATACCGGATTACCCGGGCCAGGTTCGTGCCCTGGTATGCCTGGTGGTGGAACTGGTTCTATGCCCCTTCCGGCAGCTCCGAAGTTGCTTCCGGCACGGCCCGTACCGATGACGACGGCAAATTCTTCGTGGAGTTCACGCCGCAGGCGGAGGACGGAAGTTATGCGCAGTACCCGGCCTCTTTCAGCGTGGAAGCCGAAGCGCGCGACGCCGGAGGGCGCACCATAACGGATTCCCGCTCCTACCACGCCGGCGCCAAAGCCTATAATTTCGACATAACACCCGACGCCGGGTTCTTCACCTCCGGCAAGAGCGCCGGCTTCCGGGTGCGGCTGATGAACCTCAACGGCGTGCAGATGTCCGGGGGCGGGAGCTACTCCGTGCATCGCCTGGAGAAGGCCCCGGACTTCGCGCGGTCGGCGGGCTGGGGCGGGCGTTTCGGCGATAACCCTTCCCTGGAACGGACCTTCACATCCGTTCCCGACGGTAAGAAGGTGGAAAGCGGGTCACTGGATTTTTCAACTGCCAAAGCTTCAGGCATAAAGCTGAAGCCGCTGCCCTGCGGGGTCTACCGCCTGCGCCTCAAAGCGAAAGACCCCTGGGGCGGGGAATCGGAATCGGCCATTATCCTGGTCTCGGCCGACCCGGGCGGCAGTAACCCGGCGCTGAAGCTGCCGCCGGTTACCATCTTCGAGCGGGCTTCCTACCAGCCGGGCGAGACCGCCAGGGTCCTTGTGGGGGCCTCTCCCCTGAAAGGGGTCAGGTACGCCGAGATCCTAGCCGGCAACTTCATACTTTCAAAGCGGACGCTGCGCGGTGGCGGGGTTTCAGTGCTCTCTGTAAAAGTAGGGACCGCGCACCGGGGCGGTTTTGCCGTAAG
>PEXO01000355.1 GCA_002779045.1 Elusimicrobia bacterium CG08_land_8_20_14_0_20_59_10
ATGCTGAGAATTGTTAGCAGGGAGGATTATATTATGAAAGAACTGTTCCGTGTATTTTTAAGTCTGCTGCTCCTTTCTGCGGCGCTGCCTGTGCTGAGCTTCGCCGACGACGGCAAGAGCATCTACGGCGACGACGACCGCCTGGAGTACCACCAGGCCTCCGCAGACCTGCAGAAGCTGGCGGATTCGGTGGTTTCGCTCTGGGAGTCCAAGAACCTGACGGCCTCCGGCTCCAACTTCAAGCTGGCGACGATGAACTTCGGCAAAGCTCTCAAACTGTGCCCCACGGAAAAGTTCCTCGATCAGCCTATCGGCGCTTTCTGTTCCGGCACGCTGGTGGGAGAGGATATTATAATGACGGCCGGGCACTGCATAACGGACGAAGCCAAGTGTAAGGACACCAAGTTCGTGTTCGGCTACAAGGTAGGAAAAAAAGACGCGACCGCCACCACCACCGTGCCGGCCGGCGATGTCTACGGCTGCAAGAAGATAATAAAGCGCAATCTCGGCAGGCAGCCGACCACCTTCGTGAACACTATCGCCGTGCTGATAGGCAACCTGATCAACGGCGGCCCAGGTCCCGACTATGCGCTGGTGCAGCTTGACAAGAAAGTATCCGGCCATAAAGCACTGCCGGTGAACCGCAAGCAGAAGCTGGTGAAAGACACCAAGCTTTTTGTGATAGGTCACCCGGTGGGCCTGCCGCTCAAGGTTGCCGGCGGAGCCAGCATACGCGACGCTTCTCCCAAGTATTTCTTCATGACCGACCTGGACACCTTTGGGGGCAATTCCGGCTCCGCGGTGTTCAATGCCAAGACCAACCTGATAGAAGGCATACTGGTGCGCGGCGGCACCGACTTCGTGAAAGGCCCCGCGGGCTGCACGGTGTCCTACCAGGTGGGCCAGAAAGAGGGGAAGGGCGAGGCGGTAACCAAGATGCTCTCCTCGATAGTCAATAACATCCCCGCGCCGAAAACCATAAAGAACGAAAAGGCGGCGGCCGATGTCGTGGATATGAAAGTGGACGCGCCGGCTCCGGTGGACACGGAGAAAACGGACGTCAGTTTCAACTGACAGGGTCAGGCATAACAAAAAAATACCGCCCGCATAAAGCGGGCGGTATTTTTTTGCCCGGTTCAGCGCGCCGGTTTCTTTTTCTCCGCCTCGTAAATTATTTTAGTGCCGATAAAGGAGCTGTCGAACAGCCGCCTGGCCGCATAAGCGGTAAGGCCCGCGCAAACATGGGGGTAGGCGTCATGGAGCGCTTTTTTAGGGGGCGGGCCGTGTATTATCAGCGGGCCGTCGGTAAAGAGCACATACTCCCCCAGCCCGCCGCTGCGCGGGTCTTTTCCCACCTGCGGGGGCTCCCAGCTTATTTTGCCGTCCGTCTCCTTCACGCTGCCCCGCTGCGGGTGGGCGAAGCGCTCCTTGGAAACAATACGCGCCGAGGCGGGCATGACCGGGGCCGCCCCGAACGACTTGAAAGGCGAATAGGAAAAAGGGAGATCTATCAGCGCAAGGTCCCCCCGCATAAGGTAGATCCGGCCGGTCTTCTCTTTTATCTGCAGGTACGTGGTCATTATCTCAAGCTGTTTTTCAAGAAGCCGCTTCTCCTCCTGCAGCGCCACGCCGGCCTCGTAAACGCTCTTTTTGGACCGGGCCCGGTCCTTCAGCGACTTCTTGTAATTCTCCAGGTCCCCTAGTTTAAGGTCGCGCAGGACGCGCAGGTTCTCAAGCGAAACGCCGGAAGCCGCAACGGTCGGCCCCAGCCGCTCCAGGCCGGCCCGCGCTTCGGCCAGCTTCTCCGCCATGGCGCGGTCGGCGTACCAGAGCAGCGGCAAAAGGACGGCCGCCAGCGCGGCCGGCACGGTGCCGCGTATCGCAGCGGGAGCTCTTTGACCGGACAGCATCAGTATATGTACACCTTTGTCCCCACCGGGACGGCTTTATAAAGCTTTTCAAGCGGCTCGGAACCCAGCCTTATACAGCCATGTGAGACCGGGCGCCCCAGCGCGGCCTCGTTCTTAGTGCCGTGTATGAGATAACCGTCGCCGATATCCAGCGCGAATTTTCCCAGTTCTCCTTCCACTTTGCGCGAGGGGTCTCCGGGCGGAGGCACCGGCTCCCTGTTCTCCACAAAAGCCCAGTCCGGCTTTATCCAGGCCGGTCTGTCTATCTTGGTCAGCACCCTGAATTCACCGCGCGGCGTGGCGAACTGCCAGGTGCGCCCGGTTTTTTTATCCTTTATGGTACCGCCCCGGCCAACGGAACAGTCGGCTTCCCATAACAGGCGCAGCCCCTTCTTGAAATAGAGCTTATTGGCCTTAGTATCCACGGCTATATGAAGCCTGCCGCCCAGGCGGCGGCCGGCCGTGCGCCGCAGCGCGGCTACCTCGTCCGAGATGGCCTTCTGCGTGCGCAGGTAACTTTTATTCTCCGGGTAGATGAACAGTATCTCGCTGAAGAAAGCGGCCTGCGCCGCGCCGGAACGGATCTCGCGTTCCAGGGCGGCCGTCTCCGCGCTGTCGGCGGTCAGCTGCGCGGAATTTTTATCAAGCTCCGCGGAAACGCGGCCCAGCGCGGCCAGGTGGACCCCCGCCCTCCCCAGGAAAAAGCAGAAGGCGGCTGCCCACAGCAGAAAGAACGGCCGGAGAAGGATAGACATATAAGATGCACTGGAATTATATATAAAAAGCCCGCCAGGGGTGGAAGGCGCGGGACGGCGGCACCCGCACAACCGTTCCGGCATAGGCCCGTAAAAAGCGAGAGCCCCCGCTACCGGGGGCTCTTCACGTGGCACACGGGCCAGAACACCGCACCAACACCACACCGCAACCACGCTGCACCGCACCGAAACAGCACCGACACCGCACTACCGGACCGCCTGCCTCCCGACCGAGCCCCGCCGCAGGGCGGGGACTACCAACCGCGGAACCGCGCCGGGGGCCGCGGGCAAACCCCGCCAAGCCGCCACCGAAACCGCACCGCGAACACCGCCCGAACCGCAACCGCAGAACCGGCGCACTGCCAAAGACCAAGGCCGCACTATGAGTATAGTAGAGCCCACTGGACTTGTCAAGGCCCAATTAATACCCAGGCTTCAGCGGCGGCTTTAAGCCTGGTGCGGACAAGACCTGTTTTTTGATCTTACAAACCCGACAGACCTTTGTCGGGATGGTCTGGTAGGCTATAAACGCCGCCATGAATGATCGCTGAGTTTATTTTTTCGGTGCAAGGAGGAGTTATGAAATGGATGGTAAAGCAATGGCTGGACGAAACCTACAAAGCCAGGAAGGCCGGCGGGCTTACCGCCTATATCTACCGGGCGCTCAACTGGCCGGAGTATTACCGCAATGCCGGAGCCCTCGCCTATGAAGTAAGATACGGCGGGAAAAATATCGCGGTCATCCGCTTTGAGGGCAAAGGAGCGGCCGTAAGCGCGCTGGCGGCGGCGGCGGCTTTCCCGGAGATAACGGACCTGGACCTGGTGGAGCTGGCGCTGTGGGTAAGCAAACTGCGTGCGGCGGCCCAGAACATGAACTGATGCCGGCACCGGTAGAACTGCGGAACTCTCCCTTTTTTATGGGACGAATACCGCGTTCTTTCCGGCGGTTTCCCCCCGCTTCACCGCGCGGCGGCTTATTTCGGCGGTAAGCCCGCGGAAAATAACGGTGTGCACGGGATACAGCAGATGCCAGTAAAGGTAGCCTGGTAAACCGCGCGGCTCGAAATAGGCCGTTACGCGCAGCAGGGCCGATCCCACGTCCAGCGGCTTGGTCTCGAACCGCAGCCAGCCCTTGCCGGGCAGCTTCATCTCCGCGCGCAGCAGCAGCATGCGGTTCTCCACCACGCGCTCCACGCGCCAAAAATCCAGCGCCTCGCCCTGGTGTATAATATCGGGATGGCGCCTGCCCAGGCGCATCCCCACGCCGCCTATCAGCCTGTCCTGCAGCGCCTTCAGGCTCCACAGCCATTGCGCGTAGAACCAGCCGCGCTCTCCCCCTATGCCGGAAAACACCCCGAACACGCTGTCCGCCGGGGCCGGCACGGTTATACAATGGTCCTGCAGTATCAGCCCCTCGGTGTCTATAAAAGAATGGGGGCGGGCATAATGCGGCCCGTAGGCGGTGGTCCAGGAGGTTTCCACCGCGTTCTCGCTTACGCGTATAAGCGCGTATTGTACCGCCGTGCGGTAATCCAGCGGCTTTATGCCGGGAAAGATTTCCAGCGCCCGCGTGTCGGAACAGACCACGTCGTTGCGCAGGCTTTCCAGCAGCGGTTTGGCCAGCACGGAAGGCACCGGGGTAAGCAGTCCCACGAATTTGGACGCTAAGACCGGCGACCACAGCGGGAAATTAAAGAACCACCGCTTGAGACCGCGGGTCTCGGAGTAGATCCGCATAAGTTCGCGGTAGGAATAAACCCCGGAACCGCCGATATCAATTGTCTTGCCGTCGGCAAGGGGATTGTCGAGCGCGGCGGTAAGATAGAACAGGACATCACGTATGGCCACCGGCTGAGAGCGGGTGTTGCGCAGGAATAGGAAACACGGGATGAGCGGCAGACGCTCCACCAGGTAGCGGATCATCTCGAAAGAAACGCTGCCGGACCCTACTATTATGGCCGCGCGCAGCTCCGTAACGTTGAGACCGCGCGCGCGGAAGATCTCGCCCATGCGCCTGCGCGAACGCAGGTGGTGGGAAAGCCCGGCGGAGTCGCCGCCCAGTCCGCCCAGGTAAATAATCTTTTTCACCCCCGCCCTGACCGCAGCGGCGGCGAAATTATTGGCCGAGATCTCCTCCGTTATCGCAAAGTCCTTGGTATCGGACATGGAATGTATAAGGTAATAGGCCGCGTCTACCCCGGCCAGCGCCTCCGCCAGCCCTATGCCGCGAAAGATATCCCCTTTCACTATCTCTACCCCGGCTGACCAAGGGCGGCCTTCCAGCGCTTCGGGGCGGCGCGCCCGGACGCGCACGCGCAGGCCGAGCGCCCGCCGCCGCGGGATAAGCCGGCCCCCTATATAGCCGGTGGGACCAGTTACCAGGACCGTTTTGATAGACATATCAGACAGGCAGGATGCTGCGTTCTTTGGCCCAGTTGCGCAGAAAATCCACGCTCTCCGCTTTTATCACGGAGATGGGCCGCGTAAGCTTAAGCTGCTGCAGAACATGTTTGGTGGAGATCTTTTCATCGGCTCCGGACGCGCTGTACAGCGCCGAAATAACGGCCTGCTCCAGCTCCGCGCCGCTAAAGCCCCCGGAATTAGCCGCCAGCGTTTTCGTATCGAAGACAACGGGGACCAGCCCCCGCTTCTGCAGGTGTATCTTAATGATCGCTTCACGCGCCTCGGCGTCGGGCAGGTCGGCGAAAAAGATCTCGTCGAAGCGGCCCTTGCGCAGCAGT
>PEXO01000185.1 GCA_002779045.1 Elusimicrobia bacterium CG08_land_8_20_14_0_20_59_10
ATACGACGGCGCCGTGCTTTACGCCGACAGTTATGTGGGTGAATTGCTTGCGGAACTTGAGAAGCAGGGGCTGAAGGACCGGACGCTGGTCCTGTTCCTGTCCAGCGCGGGAGAAGCGCTGATGGACCACGGCACCATCATAAGCTCCTTCCACGGCGGCCTGTACGACGAGGGGATACGCGTTCCCCTGCTGATACGCGTTCCGGGCGCCAAAGCTTCCAGGGTGAAGTCCGTGGCGCAGCTGGTCGACATTATGCCGACCGTGCTGGATATCGTGAGTACGGATACGCCTAAAGCGTCGCAAGGGAGAAGTCTCAGGCCCGAGCTGGAAGGCGGCGACAGCGCGCCGCCGGACAGGCCGGTATACGCGCAGACCCTTTCCCTTAATACGGGGATGCCCTATGTCGGGCTTAGAAAATATCCTTGGAAGATCGTTCTTGAGGACGGGAGCTATACGCTGTTCGGCCTGGCCTCCGACCCCGGCGAGCTGACGGACGCGTCGGGTAAAAACCCGGATGCCCTTAAGCTGATGAGCGCGGAACTGGACCAGGCGGTCAAGGCCATGCCCCGCCGCAAATCGGCCGGGGGCCGGCGCCCCCTCGCGGTCGTCATAAAACGGATGCGCGCTATGGGCTATTGGTGGGTGGACAGGCCGCGCGTGGATTCCTGGTCCGAACGGACGAATGCCGGCGGAAAAGCGGGAGCGGAGCGCTGATATGCCCGAACTGAAGGACAACAGGAAATATTTCAAAAAGATCAGCATAGGCTACAACGGGGCCCGGGATTTTTTCTCTTCCGTCGTCCTGCCTTTTAAAAAATACATCGCTTCGGTCTATTCCACGCCCGGGACTTCGCTCGGGATCTCGAGCGCCAGGTTCACTCCGGATATCACCCCTGAGCGGCTGCTTGAGTTCCGGAAACAGCTTAGATCGGAAAAAATAGAATTCAATCTGGTCTATAACTTCGACGGCATCGCGTCCGGCGGGATCCTGGAGCGGCTCGTGAAGATCGCCCGCATGCTCCGGCCGGACGTCATCACCGTCAACGGGACCTATGTGATGGACGA
>PEXO01000155.1 GCA_002779045.1 Elusimicrobia bacterium CG08_land_8_20_14_0_20_59_10
GCGGGCGTGGTTTTTGCGGGCGGTCCGGCCCTTTCCCAGCTTCCCGGCATAGACGGAATTAAGCTTGATATCCCGGTTCCCGGCCCCAAATCCAACAATGTCTGGGTCAATTTCCGGATAAACGGTTTCAGCAGCAGCTTCTCCTTCGACGATTACTCCCAGGGCATACAGGTCAACGGCTACAAGGATTTCGACAGCAATGTGCGCTTTTCCGGCCGCATTGACGACAAGAACTTCTTCGGCAGCCTTACCCGCGACTTCAACGGTCCGGCCTACACTTTCGAGCTGGGCGACATCAGGCTGACCGTGGAGCGTTATGCCATACACTATAAGGTGACCGGCACGGCCGCGGGCGTTCCCGTGAACATGACCATCCGCGGCGCCATCCGCGAGCGCGCCTATGCAGTTTCCTATAAAGGGCTGGAACTGACCTCCCGCAAGGAGCAGATAACCGGCACCGTGGACCCCTCCTGCGACAAGACTTTCGCCACCGCGATAGCTTCTATAATGGCCGCCCTGCAGACGGAAGACGTGCTGGGCGTGGTGGAGACCGCCCTTAACTATCCTAATCCCTTCGTACAGAACAACGGCACCACGCTTACCTATACCCTGCTGCAGCAGGTCGATTATGTGAAGATAACCGTCTATGACATGTACGGCAAGGTGCTTAAAGAGCTGGACGGCGGCACTTATAAGGGCGAGAACAGGGTTTTCTGGGACGGCCGCGATGAGTACAACAGCGGCGGCACGGTAATGGGCCGCAAGATCTACATCTGGCAGCTTGAAATAACGCAGCGCGGCAGCCAGAACAGGGTTATCAGGCAGTTCAAGATGGACGCGGTCAACAGATAGGCCGGGGCCCTTGCCCGGATAAAAGCCGGAAGCGTTACCATACGCTCCGGCTTTTTTTTTATAATGTATAGAGGTTAACATAATACTCGGATTTGGCCTGACGCACGGAAAATACGGCAGATCAAACCCGACACGCCTTTGTCGGGTTCGTATTGTAGACTATAGGTATAAAAGGCGGAAATTTAGGCATGGAGGTTCCTGTTTATGGGTAATGACGAAAAGAAAAAGGCGCTTGACGTGGCTCTGGCGCAGATAGAGAAAAGCTACGGCAAGGAAGCCATAATGAAGCTGGGCGAGCGCTCTGCCAGCATGAAGATAGAGACCATCTCCACCGGCGCGCTCAGTCTGGACCTGGCGCTGGGCGTAGGCGGCCTGCCCCGCGGCCGCGTAATTGAGATCTACGGGCCGGAAGCCTCCGGCAAGACCACGCTGATGCTGCACGTTATAGCCGAGGCGCAGAAAGCGGGCGGCATGGCGGCCTTTATAGACGCCGAGCATGCGCTTGACCCCGTTTACGCGCAGAAGCTGGGCGTGGACGTGGACAATCTGCTCATCTCCCAGCCGGATTCGGGCGAACAGGCCCTGGAGATAACCGAGAAGCTGGTGCGCTCCGGCGCGCTGGATATAGTCGTCATAGACTCCGTGGCCGCGCTGGTGCCCAGGGCCGAGATAGAAGGCGAGATGGGAGATATGCACGTGGGCCTGCAGGCCCGGTTGATGAGCCAGGCGCTGAGGAAGCTCACCTCCATAGTGTCCTCCACCAAAACTTCCGTGATGTTCATCAACCAGCTGCGCCACAAGATAGGCGTGATGTTCGGCAACCCGGAGACCACTCCGGGCGGCCTGGCGCTGAAGTTCTATGCCTCGGTGCGCCTTGATATAAGGAAGATAGAGACCATCAAGCAGGCCGATGTGGTGACCGGCGCGCGCATACGCGTTAAGGTGGTAAAGAACAAGGTAGCGCCCCCTTACCGCCAGGCCGAGTTCGAAATGGTCAACGGCGAAGGCATCTCCACCGAGGGCTGCCTGCTGGATATGGGCGTGGAAACCGGCCTGTTGGAGAAATCCGGCGCCTGGTATATTTATAAAGGCGACCGCATAGGCCAGGGCCGCGAGAACGCCAAGACCTATCTGAAGACGAACAAGGCCGCGGCTGAAGAAATAAATGCCGAACTGCGCAGCCGTTTCCTGACTCCCGGCCTCAAGCCCGGCCTGCTGAGAACTACGCCGGCGGGCGAAGCGGCGAAGGCAGCGGACAAGGCGGAGCGCAAGGAGAAGGTCGCCAGAAAGTGACGCACCGCCCTCTTACCATGGACTTCCAGCGGCATCTGTCGCTGGAGCGCGGCCTGTCGCGTAATACCTGGCTGGCTTATTCCGGGGACCTGGAAGCCTTTCTCGCCTATTGCGAGAAGCGGCGTACGGACCCCGCGGTGGCCGCTGTGACTTTCCTGGAGGAGTATCTCTGGTCGCTGAAGAAGGAGAAAAAACTGGGCCCCGCGTCCATCTTCAGGAAGACCGAGGCCATAAGGGCTTTTTACCGCTACCTGCGGCTGGAGGGGAAGGCGCAGAAGGACCCCACGGCCAATTTCAGCGCGCCCAGGCTGCCGCGCAAAGTGCCGCGCTTCCTGGGCCGGCGCGAGATGGAACTGCTGCTGGCCTTCCCGGCGGGGAGCAGCTTCGCCGGGGTGCGGGCGGCCGCCGCCGTGGAGCTGCTTTACGCCTCGGGCATGCGGGTGTCGGAACTGCTGGCGCTGCGGCTGGAATCGGTGAACTTTCAGCAGGGCTGGCTGCGCGTGTTCGGCAAGGGCGCCAAAGAGCGCATGGTGCCGGTAAACCCCCTGGCGCTGGCCAGGCTTAATGAGTACCTGGGTACCCGGCAGCGGAAGTTCGGCGGGACGGATACGGCGGCCGAGCTTTTTGTCAACCGGGACGGAAAAAAGCTGAGCCGCGTGCAGATGTGGAAGGATATAACGGCTTTCGGGAAGAAAGCCGGCGTGGAGATAAGGCCGCACCCGCACCTTTTCAGGCATACCTTCGCCAGCCACCTGGTGCAGGGCGGCGCGGACCTGCGCTCCGTGCAGGAGATGCTGGGCCATGTCAGCCTGAATACCACGCAGATCTACGCGCATGTAGACAAGGGCGACGTGAAAAGGGCGCACGAGAAATATCATCCGGACAAATAAGGATGCCGGCGGCCGGCCGATAGCAACTCACTCATATGATCGAAGACCAGGACGACATACTTGATTCACGCATAAAGCTGCACGACAGGCACCGCTTCGAGATTAAGCTCGATATAGACCTGGACGAGGAGGCGCACAGCGCCTACGAAGTGGAGACCTATTTCTTCGTGCCCCGCGCCCTGAACGTGGGCCCGCATAACTACGGCAGGGAGAAGTTCTACAATGCCAGCCAGCGCTATATACGCTTCCGCACGCCCAAGATAAGCATAGGCAAGCTGTGCGACCCGTCGCTTGCCGCCTCGCCGCTGAACCGCGTGCGCCAGGATCTGTCCAAAGCCCTTTCCGGGGACGCCTCGCCGGCGCTTACTGCCGCCATCTGCGACGAACTGCGGCTGCTGGGCTGCATAATACGCGGCGAGATACGCGATTACGTTAAGATCTTCGTGGAGGGGCTGGCCACTTATGCGGGCAGCGCCCCGGGCGCGCAGCGAAAGCTCTTCGTGGGGGAGGGGCTGGAGAACTTTTTTTCGGACCTGAAAAATCTCGAGACCGCACTTTCGTCCCTGCGCGCCGAGATCTCCGACCCCGCCGTGCCGCTGAAGATACGCGAGACGGCAGCCTTTTTCGACGAATATGTAAGCCTCATACTGGAGGAGTACCTCACCTCGCTGGTGGAGGCGCTGCGCGCCAGCCCGGAGGCCGGCGGGCGGTTCGGGGAGATAGAAAAAGAGGCCGTGCGCATGGTGACGGCGCAGAACCGCTACCGCCAGGCCATGAAATACCCGTCGGTGCTTATTCCCGGCTCCTCCAACGAGACGATAATCTACCGGCGCGGCGTGCTTAAGAAGTTCATCTCCAGCGTGCTCTACCTGAAGGCCGAGTTCTCGGAATGGGAGACCCTCACGCAGGTGGTGTTCGGGCTGGCCGCGGGCGCGGCCATGCTCTTCGCCGTGCTGGTCACCGTCTATTTCCAGCAGCGCTACGCCGTCACCAGCATGCCCTTCGTGGTGGCGCTGGTGGTGAGCTACATCTTCAAGGACCGCATCAAGGACTGGCTGAAGACGCTGTTCTCCAAGAACATGACGCGCTGGATCTCGGACCACAAAATAGAGATAATGGACCCCCTGGCCGGCGCCAGCATCGGCCTGCTGAAAGAGGCCTTCACCTTTATAAACGACAAGGCCCTGCCGCCGGATATAGCGCGGCTGCGAAATATCGATAATATCACGTCCGTGGACGAGGAAGGCAAGCCCGAGCGCATCTGCAAGTACAAGAAGGAGATACTGCTCTACCCGGAAAGGATAATGAAGTACCATGAGCGCCGCCGCGGGCTGAACGACATTATGCGCTTCAATATCCGCGATATGGTGGAGCAGGC
Source organism: Elusimicrobia bacterium CG08_land_8_20_14_0_20_59_10 (assembly GCA_002779045.1). Taxonomy (GTDB): domain Bacteria; phylum Elusimicrobiota; class Elusimicrobia; order Elusimicrobiales; family UBA9959; genus UBA9959. Next base: position 4,414 of record PEXO01000155.1, read on the forward strand.
CGACGACTCCGCGGTGGACTATCCCTACGTGGACCCGGACACCGGCGCGCTGAAGACGGCCGCCTGCGCGCGCGTGTACCACATGAACCTGGTTATTAAGTACACCTATTCCGACCGCAAGGCGCAGCCGAAGATAAATTACGAGCGCATACGCATAGTGCTTAACAAGGACGGCATAGTGCGCCTGGAAGAAGTGTTGCTGGCTTGAGTTTAGGAGCGATAAATGGAAATAAAAGCTATAGGTATAATGGGCGCCACCTCCACGGGCGCGGGCGCCGCCGAGCTTTTTCTCAAGAACGGCTTCCAGGTGCGGCTTTACGACGATTTCAAGGACAGCCTTAACGTGGCGATGGCCAAGATAGAATGGTCCCTGCACGGGGAAGGACGGCAGGAGCTGCTGGCCAATATCGAAGGGATACAGGAAATCTCAAAGTTCAAGGGGGCGGACATAATCATAGAGGCCGCCGGCAAATCGGACGACGAGCGCAGGCTGCATTTCAGGAAGCTCAAAGACCATATAGACCCCGGCTGCGTGATAGCGGCGCGCTGCGACGTGCATACGATAAAGGAGCTGATAGAGGCGGCGGACCTGCCGCGCGAGCGTTCCATGGGGTTCCATTTCATAAAGCCGGTGCGCTCCAACCAACTGGTGGAGATAGTGCGCACCGACAAAACTGGTGACGCCTGCCTGGAGGCAGCCGCCGGCCTGCTGCGCAAGATAGGCAAAACCCCGGTCATCACCAAGGATAACCCGGGCCAGATAGTGGAGCGCCTGGCCAGGCCGTTCACGCTGGCCGCCATGCGCCTGCTGGAAGCGGGCAAGGGGCATCCCCACGAGATAGACGCGGCCTTCAGGGAGATCTCGGGCGCGCAGGCCGGGCCCTTCGAGATAGTGGATTTCGCGGGGCTGGATTCCGATTGCGCCGCCGCCGACTATATCTACGCGGCGCTGGGCAAGCCGGAACGGCTTGAGCCTTCGGCCGCGCAGCGGC
>PEXO01000408.1 GCA_002779045.1 Elusimicrobia bacterium CG08_land_8_20_14_0_20_59_10
GCCCCTTGTCGAACGAGAAAATGGTGACCGTACCCGTCTTCTTCTCGATTATGGTACGGCTTACCACCGCGCCCTTGTCATAGGCCACCAGGTCTTTCGCCTTCAGCGCCTTTCCCCTCAAGTCTTCTTTTTGTATTTTTTTCATATTTTCCTTTTTGTGCATTCTGCACTGCCTCCCCGCTTCCCCGCCTTTCTAGTCCAGCGTCTGCTTGAAACGTTTGTATGCCAGGCCCGCTGCGCACACGGCCATAAGCGCCAAAGCGCCGAGATTGGTCCAGAGAACATGCAGGTCACCGCCTTTGAGCATGATATTGCGGATAAGGCGGATAAAATACATCAGCGGGTTAAGGTAAGCGGCGGCTATGATAGCCTTCGGCATATTCTCCACCGGGTACATGATGCCGCTCATCAGTATGGCCGGGAACAGGAAGATGAACCCGCCCAGCATGGCCTGCTGCTGATTCCCGGCGATAGTGGAAATAAAAGTCCCGATACTGACGGTGGTTATCACCAGGGCAAAAGCCGCCAGCGCAAGCTGCCATAAAGCCCCCCGCAGCGGCACGCCGAAAATAAAGTAGCCGGCCGCCACCACCAGCGCAGCGTCGAGCACCCCGAGAAGTATATAAGGCACGGTCTTGCCCAGCAACACCTCCGCATTGGAAAGCGGCGCGGAAACGATAGTTTCAAAAGTCCCTATCTCGCGCTCGCGCGCCAGAGACATGGCGGTCAGGATAATGGTCACCAGGCAGACCAGCATGCCCATCACTCCCGGCACCAGGAACATGGATGATTCCATGGCCGGATTATAAAGCACCCTCACGTCAAACTTCAGCGCCGGTTCGGCGCGCGCGCCGTACTCGCGGGCAGCCGCCGCCGCAATTATATTCCCCGCATAGGCCTCCACCGCCCTGGCCCTGGTAAGGCTGGTGGCATCCACCAGCAGCTGCATCCTGCCGTCCCCGCGCGCGGCCGAACGGGCCAGTCCTTCGTCGGGGGCTATCAGCACCGCGTCGGCACGGCCT
>PEXO01000409.1:0-4303 GCA_002779045.1 Elusimicrobia bacterium CG08_land_8_20_14_0_20_59_10
CCAATGCGCAAGCCGGCTATCTCCCAGCCGATAATGTCGCCCCTGCCGGTATACCCCTCTCCCGGCCCGTCCCAGAAAGCCGGCGCCGCCCCGGGCGGCCGGGCCCCCGGCCACACCGCGCGCACCTCGCAGCCTTTCTTTTCAAGCGCCGAGAGCAGGCGCGTCAGGCTGCCCGGGCGGGGACCGTAAGGCAGCAGCACGCTGCGTATGCGCACCGCCGCCGCCAGCTTTTCCAGCCCGCTGAAATTCTTTTCCTCCAACGAGGTGAGCAGGACCGCTTCCACGGTCTTCCCCCCTCCGGCAAGCACCGCGTCGGAAAGTTTTTTCCCGTTAAGGCCCGGGTTGACCATATAAAGCCCGCCGGAGGCGTCGCGCAGAAAAACGCTGTGGGTATTGCTGTCGCCGAAGAGCTCGACCGCGGCCGGCGGCGCCGGCGCGCGGGGAAAAGACCCCGCCATTATCACCAGCCCCGCGGCCAGCGCCGCGTACAGCCGCGGTTTCCTGAAACCTAACAGCGGGGCATGCAGCAGGGCGAAAGCCAGCACGAAGAACCCGGCCGTGAACCAGAGCGACGGCTCAGCCACATAGACAGCAGAAAAAGGCAGCCCAGCGAAGACCCTGACCGTCTTCAGAAAAAGCCCCATAAAAACGCCGCAGGCGAAAGCCAGGGGTTTAAACAGAAAACCCGCACCCGAAAAAAGCGTCAGCAGGAAACCAAGCGCCATGGCCGCCCCCGAAGCCGGCACCAGCAGCATGTTCGACACCGGGGAGATAAGGGAGATCTTGTGGAAATACAGCGCAAGCAGCGGGTACAGGCCCAGTTGGGCGAACAGGCTTACCATGAGCAGCCCTAAGGCCGCGCCCAGAAGCCCGCGTTTCTTTATGTAGCCGCCCCAGAGCGACATTCCCACGCAAAGGCCGTAGGCGGCCAGGAAGGACATCTGGAAGCCGGCGTCAAAAAGCGCGCGCGGCGAGAACAGCAGTATCAGCAGGCAGGCCGCCGTAAGCGCGTGGAAGGTGCCCGCCTCCCGCCGCAGCAGCCAGGCCCCCAGCCCGGCCGAGAACATAAGGTAAGCGCGCACCAGCGGGGCGTCAAAGCCGGCGGCAACCACATAGAAACCCGCCAGGCCCAGCGCGGCAAACCCGGAATGTTCGCGCTTGAGCCCGAAACGCGTACACAGGAAAAAGACCACCGCCACCACGAAACCGACATTGGAACCCGAAGCCACCAGCAGATGCATGGCCCCCGAATCCTGGAAAGCCGTCTTCAGGTCGGACGGGACGCTGCGTTTTTCGCCCAGCACCACGCCGCCCAGCACGGAGGCTTCCTCCGGCGGGAGGGCCCGTTCAAAAGCGGCAAGGGCCGCAGAGCGGAAGCGGCGCGCCTGGCGTATGAAGGCATTGGGCCCGCCGGTAACCTCCAGATCCGCGGCGCGGGCCTGGGCGGCCATACCGCGCCGGGCCAGGTAATCGGCCCAGTCAAGGCCGCCGGGAACCGAAGCCCCTGGCGGGGTCTCCAGGTCAGCGAGGAACACCACCTTGTCGCCGTACGAGGCCGCCGGTGCAGAGCGCGTATAAACCATGAGTTTAGCCCGGAAAGGCCTGCCGTAAAGAGTTTGCGTTTCAAGGGCGAACCGCGCGCCGCCGGGGACGGCGGCCGGGTATTCCAGTACGCGGCCTTCTATGAGCGCGCCCGAGCGCGGCAGCGGGAAGGGGAAGACGGCTTCCGGTTTGAAGAAATGACCCCGGAAAAGAAAAATGCCGACCGCATAAGCCAGCAGGAGCAGGAACAGCGGCCTGCGGTAATAGGAAAAAAGCATAAATCAGCGCACTAGTTAGGCGCCTGGGCAACTAGGTTATTAGGCAACTAGATTATTAGGCGACCAGGTTATTAGGCGACTAGCGGAGCGATAAAGAAGTTTTGTGCCTACAAAGAGGTTCTCAGGTCTAGTAAAGTATTTGTCATTGTTCCTAGTCGCCCAGTCGCCTAATTGCCTAACTATATTTTAACCCGGCCCTTGAGGGCGTGGCCGAGCGTAACTTCATCCATATAGTCTATATCGCCGCCCAGCGGCACGCCGCAGGCTATACGTGAGATCTTATCCACATACGGTTTCAGCGCCCGCGTAAGGAACATGGCTGTGGCTTCCCCGTCGGTATCGGGATTGGTGGCGATAATTACCTCTTTCACCAGGCCGCCGCCGGCGCGCACACGCTCCAGCAGCTCTTTGAGCTTTATCTGGTCGGCGGTGATCCCGGCCGCCGGGGAAACGGCGCCGTGCAGCACATGGTATACCCCGCTGAAACTTCTGGCTTTTTCTATGGCGGCCAGGTCCTGCGGGCGCTCCACCACGCAGATCAGCGAGCGGTCCCGGGCGGAGTCGGCACAGACGGAGCAGAGCACGTTCTCGGCGTAATTATAGCACTCGCGGCAATAGCCGACCGAGCTCTTAACGGCGCGCAGCGCCTCCACCAGTTTTTCTATCTCGGGATCCGGGGCGCGCACCACGTAAAGCGCGAAGCGCTCCGCCTGCTTGGGCCCCACGCCCGGGAAACGGCGGAAGGCAAGCGTTACGCCCTCAAACGCTTTCATTGGGCGGGCCCCTTCGTCTTCTGTATGCGGGTAATGCGGCCGTGAAAAACCTTGGCCAGGTGTTTAAGCTCCGGCACGGAGTCTGCTTCCACGTTCTGCGGCCCGGCGGGGTTTTGAGACGGCGCGGCTGCGGGCGCCGCCGCGCGCGGCTGCTGCGCCGGCTTTGCCGGGGGCTGCGGGATATCGTCATCCGCCAGCGTTTCTTCGCCTTCCTCCGGAGCCGTCTCCTCTCCCTGCGGGTAAACACCCTCCCCCCGCGGAGCGGCGGCAGCGGCGGCGACCTGCGCTACCAGGATCTTTATCTTCCGGCCTGCGGTACGCGCCAGCATTTCCTCCAGCTCAGGCAGGGCTTTTTCCATCATCACTATTTCAAATTTATTCGCGCTGGAAAGCCGCCAGGTATCGCCGCTTTCCTGGTTAATTTTCACGGAAAGAAGGATATTATACAGCCCGGGCTTTCTCGCGGAAACGGCCCCGAGGAATTTCTTCCAGGCATCGGCCGGCACGGGCGCGGAAGGAGGCTGCGCGGCGGCGGACGCCGGGGCTAACGGGACGGCGGCGGAAAGGCCGGCTTTATGAAATTCATTTTTTTTTTGCGCCCCGGCCGGGACGGCATCGGGCTGGCCAGCCAGGCGGCCTTCAAGGCCTTCCAGCCTGCGCACCAGGCCCTCCAGCTCCACCGGGGTCTCTATAAGGGTAAAAAGGGCCATCTCGGCTGCTATCGGGAGCGCGTCGGAAGATTTTATCTCCTCTATTACCGTGGTCAGCTTGCGCGAGAGCCTGGCCAGCGCGCCCGGGGGCAGGTCGGCAGGAAGACCCTTTATCGGGGTCTCGTCCCTGGAAAAGCCATGCGCTGCCAGGAAGGATTCGGCGAACAGGTTGCGCAGATTGCGCAGCGCGGCCAGCGGGTCATGCCCCTCGGCGTTAAGCCGGTCGAAAGCCGCGTGCAGGGAGGCCGCGTCGCGCTTGGCCAGCGCCAGCGCCATGGAATTCACCACCTCCGGGCCGGGATGGCCCAGCAGGTCGTTTATGATATCGGTCTTAACCTCGCCATGGCCGAAAGAAGCGGCGCGGTCGAGCATGGACAGCGCGTCGCGCATTGAGCCTTCGGCTGAACGCGCTATGAGCTTTAGCGCTTCCGGCTCCGTCTTTATCTTCTCTTTATGCGCCAGCTCCCCCAGCCGCGCGGTCATCTCCGCTTCGGAGAGGGGGCGGAAGCGGAAGCACTGCGAGCGGGAAAGTATGGTCAGCGGCACCTTCTGCGACTCGGTGGTGGCCATGATGAACACCACGTGGGCAGGCGGCTCCTCCACGGTCTTGAGCAGCGCGTTGAAAGCGCCGGTAGAGAGCATATGCACTTCGTCGAGGATGTAGATCTTGTGCTTATCGCGCGACGGGGCGAAGTCCACCTGATCGATTATCACGCTGCGGACCTTGTCCACCTGCGTATTGGAAGCCGCGTCTATCTCTATGACGTCCAGCGACTTGGACTCGGCAATCTCAACGCAGGAGGCGCATTTGCCGCAAGGCGCGCCGTCCCTGGGCTTATGACAGTTGAGGGTTTTGGCCAGTATGCGCGCTATGGTGGTCTTGCCGCAGCCGCGGGGGCCGTGGAACACATAGGAATGCGCCACGCGGCCGAGCTTTACGGCATTGGCGAGCGTTGTCTTGATGGTCTCCTGCCCCAGCACCTCTTCAAGGGTGCCGGGG
>PEXO01000409.1:4466-5023 GCA_002779045.1 Elusimicrobia bacterium CG08_land_8_20_14_0_20_59_10
TCTGGTACCCGACATTGGCCGTGATCATGTCGAAGTCCAGGTAAGCGCCGAACAGGTAGGCGGAGCTGTCCGGCGCCTCTTGGCCGGAGACGGCCTTATACTTGGTGGCCGTGTATGAGATATACGGCGTTACCAGGGGCTGGCCGGGCAGATCCAGCTTTATATTGACGCTGGACTTGGGGCGGGCGATGGTTATGAAGTTATGGCCCGGCACAAATTCGTAAGCATTGGCATCCTCGTCGCCGTAGGTATAGCCGGTATAGGAGCCGGCGAGGTTCACCATCAGCACTTTCGCGCCGGCGAAGAGCGAGCCTTCGGCCTGGCCGGTCTCTTTATCCACGTTGGCAATGGTCTGCGTGTGCAGGGTATACTTGAAGCCTGCGCCCACGTCCACGCGGCTTACGCCCTTGCCGCCGCCGGAGCCCGCGCGGGAGCCGGGGCCGGCCAGACGGGACTTACCGCCGCTGCCGGGGGTAAGGGTGAGCGTGATATCGCCGCCGAAGAACTTATTGGAGTAATCGTTGACCTCGGGGGTCATGCCCGCTAGCGCCCCTACG
>PEXO01000257.1:0-1677 GCA_002779045.1 Elusimicrobia bacterium CG08_land_8_20_14_0_20_59_10
CCCGGCAGCAGCAGCCACAGCTTCTGCAGCCAGATATAAAAAGGCTCGCGGTAGCCGGTAGCAAAGGGGTGCAGCAGGTCCAGCGTAAGCGCCGGCTGGTAATAGCTGCCCGCGTCGCCGGCCAGCGGGAAGGCCGACGCCGCCAGGTATTGGTTCCAGCGCAGGATGGCGCCAAGCGCGGTTATCGGAAAAAGCCAGTCCTTGACCGCCGGGCCGCGCGGGGCCCGTTGCGCGAAAGCCGCCAGGGCCGTCAGCATAAAAAGCCAGTAATACGGAGAAATGAGCGCGTTAAGGCCGAGGGCCGCCCCGGCCAGCGGCAACGCGCAGGCGCCAAGCGAATATGACCAGGCGCGCCGGATATCCGAATAGCGTTTAAGAACGAGGCTGAAGAAGACGCAGAGAAAAAGCAGGAATACCGGCAGGGTTATGGCGTGCCAAGGCAGGAAGGCGGCCGGCCTCTGCGCCAGCCTTATCTTCTCTATAAAAACCTTCGACCCCGGCCCGCCCGGCTCGACGAGCAGCAGGAAGTTCTCGTCCGGCGCCAGCAGGCCGGTGAGGCGGAATTTATGGTCCCTTACCGAGCTCAGCCGTGAAAGGACGGCGCTTTTGCCGCCGCTGACTACGGTTATCCGCTGGCTTTGGCCGGGCGCCTGCGTGTAGACCGACAGCTCCAGCAGCGTTTCCTTCCCTTCCGGCGGCGGGAATTCCGCGCCGAAAACCCCGCCGGCGCCGCCGTCCACCACCAGCCTTTTTTCGTCGTCCAGCGAAACGCCCCGGCTGACGGGGCGCCCGCGGCTTTCACCGGTGAAGCCTTCCGGCGCCCGGAAAGAGAAAAGTGTTTCGTCCGCTTTCGGTCCGTAAAGGAAAGCCTTGAGGCAAAAAGCCGGGAAGAACTGCGAGGCGGCGGCAAAGAGAACGGACAGTGCGAACAGGTGCAGGCCGCGTGTCCGGGTTTTCATTCACCAATTATATTTTATATCGCGGCCGGGACTGAAATGCGTAGATAGCCGGGAGGGTGCGGCTACACGGGGGGGAGTTTAATGAACATGACCTGCAGGATGCCGGGCAGGTTCCACTGCGGCAGCGAAGGGTTGGAGAGGCAGATGTTCTCGGTGCGCACGCGGATGCCGCGGCGGGCGGCCTTCAGGGCCTTTACCAGTTCCTCTTCGTCATTGTCCGTGAACTGCACGGCTATCTCGGCTTCCAGGATCTCTTTGTTCAGCTCCAGCTTCTCCGCTATTTCCAGGAACAGCGGCCGGTATTCCTCTATTATTTCCGGCTCCGTGTGGCCCCAGTAGCAGTAAAAGGCCGTGTGCGGGCAATATTCACTGGTGGTGTCCGGTTCGGCGCCGCTTAAAGCCGCCACCCGGTTGCGCGGCATTCTGGGCGGCGGCGAGTCAACTTCCTCTATAGGGTGATAGGCCGTTACCACCAGGGCGCGGCAGAAAGGGCATTTAATTTTTTGTCGTCTGAAAATGAACTGGCTCATAGTGTTTGTTGGCCACAAGATTGTATGTTTTTCGACGGGTCGTGTAAATCAGGCGGCGGGGGGCGGCCGGGGAAATTTACTATAATTGGGTGATGGCAAGACTTATCTTTTCCCTCATTATTTTCGCGCAATTGGCCGGCGCGGCCCCGGTGAAGAAGCCCAAAGCCAATGTGGGCGAAAGGAAGGCC
>PEXO01000257.1:1692-5355 GCA_002779045.1 Elusimicrobia bacterium CG08_land_8_20_14_0_20_59_10
GCCCCCATGGCGCTTACGCACGACGCCCCCAATTTCTGCATTTTCGGCGGGCAGTCCGGCAATTCCTATTCCGGCGAGGCCGCTTTCACGGCCATAGTGTGGAGCAATGACGTGGTATACGTGGGCGAAACGCATGACCAGCCGCTGGACCACCTGGCGCAGTTCGAGGCGCTGAAGGCTATGCGCATAGCGCGCGGCTCCAAAATAGCGGTCGGCTTCGAGATGCTTAATCAGACCCTGCAGCCGGTGCTGGACGATTATGCCGCCGGCAGGATAACCGAAGAGGAATTCCTGAATAGGGCCGACTGGAAGAAGGAGTGGGGCTTCGACTTCGCCATGTATAAGCCGGTCTTCGATCTTATCGTGGAAAACAAACTGCGCGCGCTGGCGCTGAACGTGCCCAAAAAGGTGGCGGCTAAGATAGCCCGCGGCGGCCTGGCCGCGCTGGACGCGGACGAAAGGAAGTTCCTCCCGGAAAAGGTGGAGGTCTCGGCGCATAAGAAGTACAACGAATACCTCAGGAAGGTCTTTGACGGCCAGGGGGCTTCGCCTATGGCCAAACTGTTCACGTTCGAGAACTACCTGGCTTCCATGGCCGCCTGGAACGAGGGGATGGGCGCGCGCATAGCGGATTTCCTGGGCGCCAACCCCGGCTATTCCGTGCTTGTGCTGGCCGGCAACGGTCACCTGCTGTACAATGCGGCCATACAGGCTTCGGTGAAGTCGCGCACCAAGGGGTTGCGGCAGGCTTCCTTTTACACGGAGAGCGCCGCGGCCTGCCCCAGGAAGATGCCCGAGGAGCATAAGAACCTGGCCGGCTATATCTGGTATATAAACCACGCGCCAACGCCGGCCCCGGCGGCTCCGCCCGCGGCCGCCACCGCCGCACCGGCGGCCATGCCGGCCCCGGCCGTTACTTCGGCGCCATAATAAAAAAGAGCAGGAAGGCCAGGCTGACCAGGTACATCAACGGGTGTATCTCGCCGTACTTGCGGCGGGCCAGTTTCAGGGCCGTGTAGGAAATGAAGCCGAAGCCGATGCCGTAGCTGATATTGTAGGTGAGCGGTATGCCTATCATCGTCAGGAAGGCCGGCAGCGCTTCGTCGAACCTGTCCCAGTCTATCTCGCGTACCGTCTTCATCATCAAAGAACCCACTATCACCAGCGCCCCCGCCGTTACGGGGTAGACGAAATAATCGCCGCAGCCGGGCGGGAGCACATCGCCGGGCGCCGTGAAGCCGCTGTTTATGAACAGGCAGTACTGGCTGGCGTTCGGCAGCCGGTACCCGCCGCCTATCATCTGTATCAGCGGCGCAAAAAAGGCGCACAGTCCGAACAGCAGCCCGGTCACCATCGCCGAGAGACCTGTGCGCCCGCCCTCGGCCACGCCGGCGGCGGATTCTATATAGGTGGTGATGGAGCTTGCGCCGAAAAGCCCGCCGGTCACGGCCGCGGCGGAGTCCACCAGCAATATCTTCTTAATGTCGCGCACCGTGCCGTCCGGGTTCACGAAGCCGGCCTGCTCGCCTACCGCCACCACCGTGCCCATGGTGTCGAAGAAGTCCGTCAGCATTATGGCGAAGATGGCCAGCACCAGCCCCGGCGGCGGAAAGGATGCCGGGGTTCACAAAGATGATATAGGCCATCGTAAGGAAGGTGGTGGTCCCGGAAAGCGTCTCGGTTTTCAGGTCCGTGCCGCGTTCGGTGAGCTTAAAATATTTTTCCATAAACGATAATTTAGCATTTTTGCCGTTTTTGGGCCCCGGGAGGCGGCAGCAGGCTCCCCTTGACATGTCAAGAACCCCCTGCTATGCTATTTGTACATTGACTGGCAACCCGCGAGGTTAAGGATAAGACATGCGATTTTGTCTCGGCACACTTGGTCTGACGGTCTTCTGCGCGGTATGCGCGGCGGGGCCGCTGTCTGCCCAGTACGATTTCAGCGAGGCCATCAGCAAAGAGCGCGCGAACTACAATACCAACCCCGCGGACGCCACTTACAGGAAGCCGGTGCAGGCCAATCCCGCCGTGCTGACCAGCATAAATGTGAACCAGGCGCTGGCCGCCGCCGGGTCCGACCTTACCAGCGCCAAGGTGATGGCCGCCCACGCGAAAATATACGGGGACGTGATAGACGGCAAGTATGGCGGCTTTGACAGCAATAAGCGCCATGCGGCGGCTATGCTGGGACTGCTGGGTTCCAGCAATTCCCCGCTGGTGGGCAATGCGGCCTGGATAAAGTTCATGCTGGGGCGGGTTTTGAAAGTGTATTCCGGCGCCTCCGATCTGGAAACCCAGGCTACCGCGCTGGTATCAATGGCGCTGATAGGCGGCGCTAATTACTCGATGGCCGCGCCGTCTTCCGGTTTCTATTCGGCCTCCACCGTCGGGGAGGGGGTGCTGAACTTCCTGGCTGGGGTGGTGTCCAATAAAGACCTCAAGTTCAACCTGCGCCGCGCCGGGGTGATGGCCCTGACCGCCATGCACAGGAATGCGGCAGTTTCAAAAATAGTGGAGCTGATAAACCTGCTGGCCGAGAGGGACGGGGACGATAAGGATAAGGTCTTTGAGATAACCGACAAGGGAGAGCTTGAGGACTACGGCAACAGCGACGAGACCCTGCAGGCTTCGCTGATGCTGGCGCTGGAGGAGCATTTGCAGTATGGCGCCAAAGCCGCAGCCCTTATCGCGCTGAAATACTATGCCAACCTTTCGGGGGAGTCCTGCAAACGGCGCTGGTATGGCAGCAGCAATATGGGCATCAAGATGCCGGATAAGACGGGCGTGAACAAAACCACCCTGCTGATGGCGCGCCATATACTCGCCACCAAGACCAAGCTGGTGACCTCCTCCATCAGCCAGACCCAGAACAGCTACGGCAAGTTCTTCTATTATGAAGTGGGAACGGCCGGCTGCCTTATCCCCGTGCTGGAGGATGAGAAATTTAAATGCGCCACGCGCAAAGGTTTTCACTCTCTCTATGTTTCGCGCAGCGCCATGCCGGACCTGCTCTACCAGACCGGCAACGGCCCGGGCCTGCCCTATTCTTTCGACAACTGCCTGAACGCCCGTACCAGGAAACTGATGTTCAATATAGCCGGGGACCTTCTAATGGGCGCCGCCATTGAGCATCTGGGGCTGGTGGCCATTCGTTACGGGGCGCGCTATATCGCCAGCTGGTCCATAGACACGGCTTACAAAGTGGTGGCCGTGGGAGGCAAGCTGAGTAAGGCCAATAAGTACGCGAAGTTCGGCGGTTCCGTGGGGGAATACGGCGAGGTGCTGGCGCATCTGTGGGAAACGGGGAATGCCCTTAATGATCTGCGGGAATACCCCGGCACCGTGCGGGAATCCCTGGAGTAGCCCGGTGCGGGAAAAAGAAAGGCCGCGGATGGTCCGCGGCTTTTCTTTTTACGGGCAGGGCCTTCTTCAGTACAGCGGCAGCGGCTGGGTCCAGACCGCGCAGCGCTCGCCGGTGGCGGCTATGGTCCAGCCGGTGCCGGGATTCCAGCCCCAGTTGCGGCCCAGCTTCAAGACTACGCGCTGTCTTTCTCCGTCTATCACCGCAGCGTACAGCTCATTATCTGTAGTTAACATGGCATATTATCGTAAGTTCTCCCCCTCCGCTGGCGCGTTTTTCGGCTGAAATTTTCGGAAAAACGG
>PEXO01000118.1 GCA_002779045.1 Elusimicrobia bacterium CG08_land_8_20_14_0_20_59_10
GAAGCCGGGGCGCAGCCCGTAATCGGTAAGGCGGGCCGGGCCGGCGAAATACGCCATCTCGCCGCGGGAGCCCCCCCACTCTATACCCAGCTCGTTGACGCGCTCGGTGTTAATCTCCACTATCTGCGCCTCTATGAGTATCTGCGGGGCCTTCTTGTCCAGCTCCGATATTATCTGCTCCACTTGAGGGAACACCTCGGGCACGTCGGTGACTATCAGGGTATTTGTGCGCGGATCGGTGGCTATCTTGCCGTGCTTTTGTGAAAGGACGCTGCGCACGATGCCGATTATAGCTATGCCGCTCATCTTATCCCTCTCGCTGTTACCGGGCCCGGATCCCGATCCGGCTGAGGACTGCCCTCCGGAGTTCTCGCCGGAGCCTTCACCGGAAGAAACATCCTGGGAGGTAATAGCATTGGTCTCCTCGGAGGAGGAGGCGATAGGGATAAGGGGAATGTAGTTAAGCGTGTAGATCTTCGTGATCAGGTTCGGCGTGCTGGCAGAACGCTTCTGAACGACATAGGTATTGCTTCTGCCTATGCGCTGATAAGTAAGCCCCTTTACCCGGAGCAGCAATTCCAGTGCCTCGCGCACGGTGGTCTTGCGCAGGAACACAGTGATCTTTTTGGCTTCCAGTCCCTCGGTTATGATGAAGTTAACGCGCGACTGGGCGGAAACCACGTCGAGGAAGGTGGAAAGAGGGGCCCCTTTCAGCCTGATAGGGCCTATCTTACGGTCAAGCGGTGAAACCACCTCGGCCTCTTCGTACATGGGGGCTTCTTTCGGAGTGCCGCCGAGGCGCACACCCTCTATAGGGGAACCCGGCATCTGCGCCTGCGGCATGGTGGACGGCGGGGGAGCATTGGGGTCCTCTACCTGTTGGGGCTGGTCTTCAAGCATCGGGCCGCCCTCTCCTCCGCCGGGACCCTGCAGGTCCTGGTTAAAGTCCTGCGCAAAAACCAGAGCCGCAGGCAGGACCGCCTGCTCAAAGAACAAAGCAGAAGCCAGCAAAATCTTCAAAGTCTTCATAATACCGCCTCCGTTACCTGACTATATTATACGTTAATCGGCGCGCGTGCACACAGTCAGCGCAATACCTTCCTGAATCTCCTGCCTTTATGTTCGCCGATTATGTAGTTCGCCCCCACTTTTAGTATCTTCGCGCCGTAAACCGTTTGGCCGGCAGTGTACATTTCGCCGTTTATTATAGCCGCATTTCCCACTATCCCCTGCAGGAGCAACCTGCTCTCCACCCGCACTTCCTTGGGCCTGTAGTTTTCCCGTGCAAGCCGGGAGCGCTCGGCCGCCCGGCGCTCTTTCTCCAGCTCCCGTATAAGATAATAGTCCTGCGGAGAAAGGGTAGGGTCCCTTGTGCTCTTCGGGTGGTACCATGAGGTCTGTGTGGAAATGGAAACGTCCGCAGTACGCGCCGACGCCGGAGCTTCGGCGTCGGGCTGTGAGGGAACCTCGGACGCGGCGGCGGCCTGTGAGGGAACCGGGTCCGAAGAAGGCGGGGAAACGGGAACCGCGGCCGCGGATTTCGGCACGGAATCATCGGCCGAAGCCGTCTTTACGAGCGGGGATGGTGCGGAGTTCGCGGCGGCTTCCGCTCCCTCCTGCGGGTTTTCGGCCGGAACTGCCGGGGGCTGCTGCTGCGAAGGAGGAAAAACGCTTGTGGCGGGAGAGGACGCCTGTATCGTTTCGGACTCGGATTGCTTATTGGTCTCCCACCAGTTATAGAAAAGAAAAGAAGGCACGGCCAGCACGGCGAGCATAAGCAGCCATCCCAAAACAGCGTTAAGGCCTTTCATGATCAGCCCCCCCCCTTTTTTGGAAAAACAGTGGAGAGTTTCAGCGTGACCTTCATCCTGCCTGTATCGGGATCCTTTGCCGCTACCAGCGTAGTTATTCGCAGGAAAATGCGGGAATTTTCCAGCTCCGCCAATAATCTGGCCATCGAAGCGTAGCTGCAGGTAAACTGCACCTGGCGGGAAACCATCAGGAAATTTCCGGATTCCTCCTCGGTTTGCTCGCTTATGCCGTCAAAGGGGATATTGTACAGCTTAGCGGTATCGGTCAGTTTGGAATTAAGCCAGTCATCCTTTTCTTTTGCCGGCGCAAGCCTGCGTTGGGAAGCGGCCAGCCTGGTTTTGGCGTCTTCATAGTCCCCGGCGCCTGCGGAAATGGCGCGCCCTTTCTCTATCTCGTACCCGGCGTTTACCACTTTGGAAGAGAGCGGGCGGTAAACGCCGACATAAAGCACCAGGAGAAGCGGCAGGGTAACTAAGAGCGGCTTCTTGAAAGGTTCTATCCCCTTCTCGGCATAAATGACCGTCATCGTGTCGGTCATTTCCGAAAAGAAGATCTTGAGTCTAAGAAAGGAGTCTTTTATGTCGATATCCGCCATATCAACTCTTTTTTCCCACGCAATTTATGATAAATTCTCCGGCTTGGGGGCCTTTTACGGCAGCCCCCGGCCTCGCTCCCCAGGCAGAATCTTCCGAAGTGATATTCAGGTCTATCGTTGAAGGAGAGGCAAAAGACTTGAATTCCGGGGAGGCTTTCAGGGATCTCATGAACATGTCGGCCACGCTGTTCTTGCGGGCCTTTGTCAGGAATGTCTGCCCCCTTAGCGTGAGCTCCCTTACGCCGCCCTGTATCTGCGTTATGGGGTAGGTGTTGTTATAACGTATCTCATGCAGCCAGAGGTCCGGCGGGATAAGATCGGCTATGGCGGAAAACTTGGGGGCAAGGACATCGGTGTTTGAAAGCAGCATTGAGAGAGTCTGGGCATCCTCGCGCATCTCGTCCAACTTTATCCTTATCGTGTCGGGGTCCTCGCCCTCAAGTTCCGGAAGACCCTGCATCTGGGCGCGCAGGGTAGACAGCTCCGAGTTCATGCTGAACAACTTCACCTGGCTTATAATGGAAAGAAGCATCAGGAGCCCGCCCAGGACAAAGGCGATATTCCAGATATAGCTCTGAACCGCTTTTTCCGTTTTGGCCACGGCGCTCAGGCCTGAGATGTCAAGCTTTAGTCTGGCGGAGGTGCGGTCACGCAGGGCGGCGCCGACCGCGAACAGACCGGAGACGGAGCTATCCTTCATCCCGCAGAGAACTGACGGGTCCCAGAGCACCGCGGGTACGGTCTCAGCCTCCTTCTCGGCCGGAGCCTTCCAGCCCTCTGCGCCTTCACCGCTCAGGCAGATGCTCTTATAGGCCTTGCCGCCCACATACCTGTCCACGAACTGTATCGCACCTTTCACGTCAAGACGGCGGCGTTCGCTCATTGTACCGGAAGCGTCACCCTCGGTTTCCCGGTAGAGCACGGGATAGCCGGAATGGGAGAACAACATCGCGTTGCCGCCGCCGGCGAAATGGATATAGCCCTTGGAATCGTGCTCCTTGGGATCTATGAAGCCGAAAAGGCGCTCCAGGGAGGCGGGGGTTATCTCCACGGAGGCCAGGTCCAGGCCTGCCCCCCTTAGCGTGTTTATGATAAATTCCACGCTTTTGCGCTGCGTAAGGCCGAACAACACCCCCAGTTTTTTGCCTCCGTCTATCGGGGCGGCGGAGAAATCATAGACCACCTCGTCAAAAGAGACAGGTATGTATTTTTTGGACTCCAGTGGAATAGACTTATTCCAGAACTTGCGGTCCACCAGGGGCATTACGAAGTAGCGCAGGATGGCGAACTGTGGAGAAAGGGTCACCACCGCCAGCGGGGAGTTCCAGTTTATCTGCTTTACGGCCTGATTGAAAGGAGCTATCCAGGAGGCCTTTTCGCTGAAAAAGTCATTATTGAGCGAGAGCGGACGCAGCATCCCTTCCTTCACGGCAAAACCCGTGGGGAATTTAATAAGGTGCTCCGGCTCCGGACGGGAGTCTTTGGAGATCTTTACCTGGGCTATCGCTATTTCCCGCGGCGAAATAAAAATACCCAGCGTATTCCTGGTATCTGCTTTGGCCATATAGTTATTTTACAATACTACGTACGTGCCGTATCAGACCTCCGGGCACAAGACGGTCTGAACCTATTCGTTGTCCGTCATTTTAATTTCCACGGTACTCTTATTCGGGGTCTCGGAAACACGCGACTTAATATCCATGCGGGCCTGTTCTATCTTGTATTTTTCCGTCAGCCGGGTGGCGACGTAATTTACCCTATTCTCGGCCATAACCTCCGCGTTCGCCTCCCCGGAATAGGCGTAGCCGGTAAGAGCGATATTGGCCCTAGGATACAAGCCCAGTGTGTCCGCGACCTGCGCCAGCTTTTTTTCGCTGGTGGAAGTTATCGTCGCCGTATTCTCCTTGAAATAGATCTTGTAGCTCACCTGCCCGGAGAATTCCCCGCCTTCGGACGGCGCGGCTTTCCCGCTTGCAGCGGCCTCGGGAGGAGCCCCGGCGCCTTCTTCATCAGGCATCTCTACGGCCTTTCTTACCGCGGGCTTGCGCACGCCTTTTTTCCTGAGAGCGGACGACTTCCCCTTTTTCAAGACCGCTTTCCCCCGCGAGCTTTTCCTGATGAGTTTTCCTTTTCTTCCGCCCGCACCCGGCTTGAGCGTGCGCGACTTTGCGCCGGAAGGCGCTACGGCGGCCTTCGTCGTCTTCGCGGCCGGCTTGGCCGCCATGGCCTTCTCCTCTTCCGGGGTAAGGCGGATGGCGAGGTAGCGGCTCAGCGACGTTTCCCTGCCCTGCAGGTCCTTCGCGATCACGGTAAAGATATATTTTCCCGACGGGTAAGGCGAGCCGAAAAACTTTTTCCGCCCGTTCCAGAAACTCTGGTTGTATTGCGGCCCGTTGCCGGATATCTCCTGGAGCTGCAGCCGGCTTCCGTCAGGCATTACCTGGAAAACCTGGAAACTCCAGGAAGGCCGCCCGGCCGGGGAGTCGAATACCGAAAATTCCACCACCGCTCCCTCGCCCTTATGCACCGCTAGCGCGGTGGGGTATACCCCCAGGGAAACCCGGGGCCCTTTGCTGCGTATATCCGCCACATCGTCCAGGCGCGGCTCTTTCTTGTAATCAAAAAGTATAATCATTCCCTTTATGCTGGTAAGTTCTTTCGGGAACGATACGTCGGCGCCGGTCAGGTTGACCTCCAGGCGGGACTTGGAAACCCCCCGCGCTTCCAGGTAGGAATTAAGCGCAAGCGCCCGGCGTATGTTCTTGATCTTAACGTCTCCCGCCACGGAACCCTCGGGAAGTATAAGGCAGTGCGTCCTGCCCAGGGTGAAGACAAGCCCGGCAACGGCGGTAAGGATCGGGTCTGTGCCTCCCCGGAAAGAAGTACCCGCCGCGAAGAAGTAACTGGTATTGAGGCTTATAGCCCTGGGCCTTGCGTCGCCCATATAGATATTTACGGCCTCCGAATGGTTGTTGAGATAAAGCAGGATATCGCGCCGCATTTTGGCTATCTTGT
>PEXO01000019.1 GCA_002779045.1 Elusimicrobia bacterium CG08_land_8_20_14_0_20_59_10
CTCGCTGCTGCTGATAGACCCTCAGGGCTGCCGCCCCTTTGACGAGGGGCGCAAAGGCATGTCCCTGGGCGAGGGCGCCGCGGTGCTGACGCTGGAAAGCGCGGGAGCGGCCGCGCGCAGGAACGCCCGGGTCCTTGCCCGGCTAGCCGGCTGGGCCGCCACCTGCGACGCCCACCATGCCGCCGCCCCTTCCCCCGACGGGGAAGGCATACAGCGGGCCATGCGCCGCGCGCTGGACGCGGCCGGGCTTGCCCCGCGGGACATACACTATATAAACGCGCACGGCACTGCCACCCCGGACAATGACCGCGCCGAGGCGGCCGCGATACGGGCTGTTTTCGGAGAGGATATGCCGCCTGTTTCCTCCATAAAAAGGATGTTCGGCCACACTTTTGCCGCGGCGGGCGCCATAGAGGCCGTGGCCTGCCTGTTGGCGCTGCGCAACCAGGCGCTTCCGCCAAATGCCGGCCTGGGCCGCCTGGACCCGGCCTGTCCCGTGAATATTCAGAAGGACTTCGCGCCCCGCGCCCTTTCAAATGTGATGAGCCTCTCTCTCGGTTTCGGCGGAAATAATAACTGTCTCATACTATCGGCGGCGCAGCCATGAAGACCGGCATGTACATACTGAACGTCGGCCTTGTCAGCCCTGCCGGCAACTCTCCGGAGCTGGTCCTAGCGGCAGCGCCTGCGGCCCCGGTCCAGCTTGAATTTCCCGGCCAGAAGGCGGCCCTGAAGACCGCCGGTTTTCGCTGCGACCTTTCCGAGGCCCGGGCACTTCTCGGCCCGATGAAGCTGCGCCGGCTGGGCCGGCTGCAGATAATGAGCCTGCTAGCGGCGAAAAAAGCGGGGCTTTCTCCCGATGCCCTCTCCGGTGACACCGGGGTCTATCTGGGGACCGGCCTGGGCTCTCTTGGCGAAACGGCGGCTTTCCTTGAGAATATGATACTCAAAGGCGAGGACTTTCCAAAGCCGGCCAGCTTCATAAATTCCGTGCATAATGCCGCTGCTTCCAGCCTGGCCCTGGAGTATTCCTGTAAGGGG
>PEXO01000203.1 GCA_002779045.1 Elusimicrobia bacterium CG08_land_8_20_14_0_20_59_10
CCTAGCGGAGGACTTTGTAGGGATCGTCCGCAACGCTCAGCATATACAGGGCGGCCTTGATGTTCCCGGCCACGGCGCGGTCTATTATGTCCGCGCCGGGATAGAAGCTCCTGCCTTCCAGCTCCGTCGTGAAACCGAAAATGCCGTAGTTGGAGTAGAGCCAGTCGCCGGTCTCGCCGGTAGCGACATAAAGATCGCTGGCCCGCTGCGGCCTGTAGCCCGTGAGCTTGCCCATGGCCGCGCCCATGGCCGTAAAAACGCCGCGGTCCCTGGCATTGTCCACCTCTGCGTCCTTGCCGGCCCAGGGGTAGAGTATCAGGCTGGAATAGGAATGATAGGACATCGCCACTTTCAGGTTCGGCCGGGCGGGCACGAAGGCTTTTATCGCCTGGGGCTCGGGTTCGGAGAAGGCCGAAGGCCCGCAATAGGTTTCGGAACCTGGGGAGTGCGAGGCGCCCTGCGTGCACCAGAGGAAGTCGTAATTGCGGTTGAGGTCCACGCCTATGGACTTGTCCGGGTTCGGACGCATGTTCTTGCGGTGCCAGCGGTACTTGCCGGTCCTGATGTCGTACTCCGCGCCGTCGGGGTTCACCATAGGTATGATATAGATGTCCAGCGTGTCCAGGTATTTCCGGATCTCCGGGTCGTTCTTATGCTCCAGCAGCCAGACGGCGTAGAGCAGCGCCACCTCGTTGGAAAGATGTTCGCGCGCGTGATGAGTGCCCATATACAGCGCGCCGGGTTTAGAACCGGGCGCAGGACCTTTTTGTGTGGAATTCAGCCGCAGGCACCAGATCTCGCGCCCCTCGGTGGTCCTGCCGATGGAGAACAGCGAGGCCAGTTCCGGGTTGGCTGCGGCCAGGCCCTGCAGCACTTCGATGGTCTCCTGGTAATTATGGTACCGGGCGTCGGCGGCGGGAAAGTCCTTCAGGTGCTTCTTGGCGTATTCGTAGATGGTCTGGCGGCTTTGCACTGTGAACCCGTTCTCCGGGAGCTTGTCCAGGTCGGCGGCGGTGATGAAGCCGGAAACGCTTTTGTCCCCTATCTCCGCTATGTCCAGCCCGGCTTCCAGCAGCGCGGTGCGGACATATTTATCGCCGGCCTGTATGGTCACCCAGTAGCGGCTGTCCTTCTTCAGGTCCTCGGCGGCCGCCACGGAAAGCGGCTCGCCGGTGTCCGGCGGCCTGGGGAGTTCTCCCTTTACCTGCGCCAGCAGCTGCGCAAAAGAGATATTCACGGGTTTAGCGTCGGCGGTGTCCGAGGCGTATACGGCGCCGGAAAGGATAATAGTGAAGACGGCAGCAAGGACGAGTCTTTTCATTCGGGGAAGCCTCCCTTTTGTTATGTGAAAACTATAGCAAAATACAGCGGCTATCCCAACAGGCAGGATAGCCGCATGGCTGCGAAAGATCTTTTGGCAGAGTTTATTTTTCCTCAGGCAGCTCGCCCAGTTCTTTCAGGGCCTGTTTGAGGCTGGCGGCGTGACGACGGCTTTCCAGCGGGGACATCAGGCTGTAGGCGCATGGTACCACCAGCAGCGTCAGGAATGTTGAACTTACCGATATCGCCGGGGCTTTTGCGGTCCTTGTCCACCAGGCGCAGGCGTATGTCGTAGCGCTTGCCGCCTTTTGAGAACTTCCCCACGCTCACGCCGCCTAGTGTAGTGTCCCGCAAATATCTTTCGTTACGCTTCCTAAGCTGCTTGGAGTTAAGCTCGTCCACGTTCAGCCAGATGCGCAGGGAGGGATCCACGAAGCCGCCCATGTCCACGTCGCCCACGCCGGCGGCGTTCTCCAGCTTCATTTGCGCACCGTTGGCCCGTATGCGCGCCTGCCAAAGGGCCAGGCGCGTGTCCTGCATGGTGCGCAGGGCGCTGAGCACGTACAGGTTTGTGACCAGGCCCAGCTTATAGTCTTCCCGCTGGCAGTCCGCCTTGTCGGAGGCCAGCGCCAGGGTGTAAGCCCCGCCGAGCGTTATGGGTTTCATGGAGGCCGTTGAGAAGCCCTGCGCCTCCGGAGCGCAGGGCAGCAGCGCCAATATCGTGATAAAAAGCGTCTTCCTTATTTATGCTTCCTTGCCCCGTCCAGGAATATCCCGGTTATGCGGCGGGTGCGCTCTTCTGCCGGCAGCTTATGGCCGATGGCGCGCGCGTAGCTGTTGGAGCCGCGGCAGAGACCGAACAGCGCCGATGCGGCGAAAAGCGGGTCTTCCAGGCGGAGCAGCCCTGCTTTAGCGCAACTCCCGAGTACGGCGGCGATGGCTTCCATATTGGCCGCGAAGAGCAAGTGCAGGGGTTCTTTGCGGGGGCCTGCCAGGGGAAGCCCGCCGGAATAGCCTGTCATATCGCGCTTCTTGTCGAAATGCTCCAGCAGGGAGAGTATCGTTCTTTTCAGCGTCTCTTCCGGCGGCAGCCCCGCGGAAATTATCGTTCTGAGGGTTTTACCGAGGCTTTTGGCCATCGCGGAGAACACGGCGAGTATCAGGTCTTCCTTGTGCCGGTAGTAAAGGAAAAGCGTGCCCTTGGCGAGCCCGGCCTCTTTGGCCACTTCGTCCATGGTAAGCGCGTCGAACCCGCACTTGGAAAGCACGCGCGTGGCGGCCTGGAGTATTTCCAGTTTTTTCTTCCGTTTCTGTTTTTCGGTCAGCGCTTTCATAATGACTGTATGGTCATTATGCTACCAAACATGCGCCGCCCGGCGCAACCGCGCCGGAGGGGCTCCCGCGTTTTCCCGGCCGGATTCCGGCCATAAATGGTATAATTATCCCGCATGGTTAAGCCGCTTAAGTTCGCAGCTTCGGCAGCACTTATCCTGGCCGCGTCGTTCCGGAGCGGCTTCGCACTTTCCCCATCCCCCCTTGAAACCCTGTTAAATTCCGTTCCCGGAGTTGAGGTCATCGTTGCCGCTCCCGCCCCCCCCAAAGCCTCCGCCGCTTCAGGCGAACAGCTTTTTCAGCAGCTGCATGAGCGGACGGGAATACCCGGTCAGCCCGGCGGCCATGCCTACCTGGACGCAAAAAAGTACATGTTCTCGAAAGCGGACAATACCGGCTGCGGCGGGAAACCGGGGGTGACCGCGCTCTATTCCCAGGTCTGCGTGCCGGGCAATACGGGCCATGGCGCGGATTACCGGGAGAGGGGCGATCAGAACGGCGACGGCGCCGTGGATTCCGACGGCATGAACGCAGAGCATTCCTGGCCGCAGGGCTTCTTCAACGAGGCCTACCCGATGAAGTCCGACCTGCATCATATGTTCCCCACCTTCATAACCGTGAACAGCCGGCGCGGCTGCGAACCTTTTGCGGAGGTATCGCATGCCGTTTATTCCACCGGCAGCGGCTCAAAACTGGGCGCGGAAGGGTTCGAGCCCGCCATGGCCGTTAAGGGGAATATCGCGCGCGCCATTCTTTATTTCGTAGTGCGCTATCACGACAGGAATATCAGCGACAATATGAATTATCGGAATTTCTGGACGAACCGCGTGCGGCTGTTCCTGGACTGGAACAAGCAGGACCCCCCCGACGCCGCCGAAAAGCGCCGCAATGAAATGATCTCCCTTTACCAGGGCAACCGCAATCCTTTTGTGGACGACCCGTCGCTGGCCGAAAAGATAGGCCTGGCGGTCTTTTAGACGCATTGACCGTCCCCCCCCCTCCCCCGTGAAAAACAAAAGGCCCCGTGAAGGGGCTTTTTGTTTTACGGGAGGGTAAGGATTATTTTATGGAAGCGAGGGAGGCTTTGCCGGCCTTTATTTCGAGTATTTCTTTGTCAGTCCTTTATCCGCCGGGCCGGAGCGCCCGTTCCTCCGGTCCCCCGGCTGACTTCAGTCATAAGCGGAACTACTTGGGTATTGCTGAAGTCAGGATCTCCGGTTCCCGGGCGGTTATAAGGATGTCGTCCTCTATGCGTACTCCGCCCACCTGGCGCCAGCGTTCCAGAGCGTCCCAGGCCACGGCGTCCCGGAACTGCTGCCGGCGGGTCGCGTCGTCAAGGATGGCCGGCACAAAGTAAAGCCCCGGTTCGGCCGTCATTACAAAGCCTTCCTCCACCGGCATATCCACGCGCACCCGCGCGCCGCAGCACATACGGCCTTCGGGGCGGCCGGGCGCGGCGCCGCCCACATCCCTTACGCGCAGGCCGAGCATATGCCCTGCGCCGTGCGGGAAGAAAAGCGAGATAGCCGCGGTCTCAAGCAGGGAGTCCGTCGAGCCCTTAAGCAAACCCAGTTGTTTAAGCCCGTCGGCCATCACGGCCGCGGCGGCGCGGTGCACGTCGTGCCATTCCGTGCCGGGCAGGCAGGCGGCTATGGCGGCTTTCTGCCCCGCCAGGACTATATCGTAGATGGCCTGTTGTTCGGGAGTGAAGCGGTTCCCGGCCGGGAAAGTGCGGGTAACGTCCGCGGCATATTCGCTTACCTCCGCGCCGGAATCTATTAATACCAGGTCTTTTTCTCCTACAATACGGCTGCCCGGCGCGAAATGCAGGACGGCGGAGTGGACGCCTGTGCCGACTATGGTGTCGAAGCTGGTCCCGTCTGCCCCGTGACGGAGCATCTCGGCCTCCATTTCTATCTGTATCCGGCGTTCTGTGATCCCGGGTTTTATCGTTTCGCGGGCCTTGCGGAAGCCCGCGGCCGTTGCGGCGGCCGCTTTTGAGATAAGCGCTATTTCCGCTTTGTCCTTGGGACGGCGTACGCGGTCCAGCTTTTCCCGCGCGGCGCCCGCAAGGGAAGGGTTGTGTTTTACCGCGGACAGGAAGGCCGGGGCAGGGGCTCCCAGTACGGTTACTGCCTTAGCGTTGCGGGCGGCGAGCCACCCGGGAAGCTCGGCTATGTCCTTTCCCGGAGGAACTTCCGGAATACCTTCCCAGAGAAGTTCGGCGGCGTCGGCTTTCCTGACGAAATGGGTCCAGCCGCCGGAGTCATAGGCCATTACTCCGCCCCAGCGGCGGGAGCCGGAAAGCCAGTAATATTCCGGGTGCGGCAGGAAGGGATAGGTTTGGTCCAGGCCGCCGGGTTTGGTAACGGGCTCGCCTGAAGCCACAAGAATCATGGGGCCGCCGCCGCCCAGGACTTGCGCGGCTTTTTGCTGGCGGCGCAGGATAACGGAATTTTC
>PEXO01000447.1 GCA_002779045.1 Elusimicrobia bacterium CG08_land_8_20_14_0_20_59_10
ATGCTCGTTCGTCGCGCCTCGCATCCGCCTCAAATCTGAGCCTCCAAATGCTTCAGTTATTTCGTTACGCTTCCTAACACTCGCGCAGCACCTTAAAAAAGCCGGCATCCGTCACTACGACGAACTGATCCACGACCAGAAGAAAGACTGGCTGCTCAAGAACTTCAAGGCCGAAGGCGCCGGCCCCGCCTACCCCATCAACGTGGCCCGGCTCACGCGCAACCTGGTCTGGCAGATGAAGGAGCGCGTCGCCGCCGGCCCGAAGTTCAACCTCAAGCGGTCCTTCTACCTCGCCGAAGTGGAAGCCCGGCATTACAAGAACCAGAAGTACCTGGTCGAGGATTTACCGAGCGGCAAGAAGAAACTATACGGCGGCGGGATTCGAAAATTCCAAAACGATAAACCGGGTAGGCGGAAGAGATGGCTAAGGAATTCTGTCCTGCGGTCCGCTCCGGGGAAAATTATATAATTACGGTAAATGTTCAGCGTGCTGCCTGAAGGCAAGTCAAAACCGCTTTCCCTGCTGGCGCTGGGGCTGGGGCTGTTCTGCGGCTTTATGGCCGCGCTTTCCATAGGCAGGTTCGGTCTGCTTATAGGGATGTCCTCCTCCCCGTCTTTTATGATGACCATGGCGCAGACCACGGTACCGGTGGAGATGCCGGCCCTGGCCGCTTTCGCCGCGGAACATATCATGCTCTTCTTCGCCGCGTCCGTCCTGCTGTGGCTGTCCTCCTGCGTGCTGGCGCTGGGGGTCTGGCGGCGGCGCGAATGGGGAAGGCAGGGGGCGGTGCTCCTGCTCTACCTGCTCAGCGCGGCGGCCTTCCTTACCATGCTGTTCCCGTCGCTGGTGGTGCCCCGCCCGCTTTTCTACGAAGGCGTTTCCATAGCGCCGCAGTTCAATGCCGTGGTGGGCCGGGCGGCTTACTGGCTGCGGATAGTTTCGCTTTGCGGCGGTTCGCTGCTCTTGTGGTGGGCGCTGGCGCTGGACCGCGGGCCGGCCCGCCTGGAATTCGAAAGAGGAAAAAATGAAAAAGATAAAATTCACGCTGCTTAACTGCCTTCTTTTCCTGGCCCTGGCGCCGGCCCTGGCGGCCGGGGGCTTTGGGATGCGCTGGGTGGAGACCGAAGTGATACTGGACAGGGACGGCAAGGCGCAGGTTTCCTACGCGGTGCGCTGGAAAGTTTCCGGCGGGCAGCTCCATGGCTTTTATTTCGAGGGTTTCATGGAGACCCCGGTCTTCGATATGACGCGCGCGTACGCCGTGGATGGCCGCGACAACCGCTACGCGCTGGAGATCAAGAAGCTGTCGGACAGGAAATACGACGTGGTGCTGGCGGGGGGGAAGGCTTTTACCAATGGGGAGATAACCTATTTCTTCCGCTACGCCGCGGACCTGCAGGCCTCCGGCAACCTAACGCAGACCATGGCCGGCGACAAGCGGCTGGCGGTCTTTAACTGGGCGCCGGTGCAGTGGGACGACAGGCTGGAGCACCAGGCGCTGGTGGTGCGTTTCCCGGCGGTGCTGTCTTCGCCGGAGGTCGACGAGGGCGTCCTGTCCGGGCTGTATTTCCGTACCGAGAAGTTCGTCAACGCGGCCTATAGGATGGATTATCCCACGGTGAAGAACGCGGCCGGGAAGGATATCTTCAGCGTGCGGTTCTTCCGCAAATCGCTCACTAGCCGCTATCACTTCCAGGTGCAGCTCTATATCGACGCAGCCAATTTCGACCTGAAGACCATGGCTTATGGCGGCCTGGCTAAAGGGGCGCCGGCCCGCACCCAGTATATGCCGGTGCAGGAAAAGTATTTCCTCAACCGTTATTTCCCGGGGAGCATGCTGTCCGGGGCGCCCCTGGGCCGGGGCCAGACGATACTGCTGGTTATAGCTCTGTCCGCGGCCTTTGTGCTGCTGCCGCTGGTGATAATGGCCGTAAAGCACAAGGCCATGCTGACGGCGCAGGCCGGCATCTCGGCCGTTAACTGGGACGGCACGGAGTGGACCCCACCGAAGACGCAGTTGAGCACTTTCCGCGTGACCGGTAAAATAGCTAAAAACCTGAGCCCCATCGAGGCCGGTGTGCTGCTGGGCCTGCCGCTGTCGGACATGCTGGGGCTGATGGTGGCCAATATGGAGCGCAAGGGCGTACTGAAGGTGCGGGGGTATTCGCCGCTCAGCGTGGAGCGTCAGCCCGGCATAAGCACCAGCAACGACCCCTACGAGACCGCGCTGCTGGCTTCCATAGGGCCCGACGGAGCCATTGACCAGCCGGGGGCCGAAAGCGCTATCAAGACGCTGGCCGCGGGGCTGGAGCAGAAGCTGTGGGACTGCGACCTGGAGGCTACGCGCAAGTATTACCGCGCGGAGGTGGACCGCCGCGGCCGGCAGGCCCCGGAGACGGACGGCGGCTATTACTGGGGCGGCTACCACAGGCATTATCATCGCGACATCAACCCGGTGTACGACAGGGCCTCGCTGGCCGGGAGCGATCTGAAGGCTTCGCTGCCGGCGGATTTCGGCGCGGGCTTCGATTCTTTCCGGACTTCGGCCATGTGCTACGAGGGGGCTTTTGCTAATTCAGCCTGCCACGATGCCTGCCATAGCGCCTGTCACGACGCGTGCCACTCGGCCTGCCACAGCGCCTGCCATTCGGCCTGCCACGGGGCCTGCCACGGGGCCTGCGTGAGCAGCGGGCATTAAGATGGGGATTTGCCTGGGAACATGTTTCCTTGGTGTTAGCGCGGAGCGCCGCACCGGCAGGGTTTGCAAAACGCGCTCGGCCACACCGTGGCCTCACTCTGCCTCAGGCTTCGGCGCTGCGCAAGCCTCAGCCTTCGGAAGGTTTTGCTAACCCTGCCGGCGCGCCGCTCCGCGGACGCCGTGGGAGTCAAACGCGGAACGATGTGAAATTTAATGAAAAAGAATTCCTGGAAGAACAGGGTGGACTGGATAGACGATTATATCGCGCGGATAAAGCCGTATGTGCGCGTGCGCGAGGCGGATTCGCTGCTTATCAAGATACCCAACCAGACGCATAAGCTCAACCCGCAGGGCTTGAAGCTGCTGAAGTTCCTGTTCGCGGGCGGCCGCGCGGCGGGCGTGGTGGAGAAGTATCCGGAGGACCGGCGCGAGCAGGTGTCGCTGGATATGTATTATTTCTTCCGCGACCTGATGGCTATCCTGAAGGGCTGTTATAATGAGCGCGAGGAGAGGTATGCGGTGGAGCGCAAGGAGTTCGCGCTGGGGCATAATGCGCTGCCGGTGCTCAGCGAGCTAGCCGTGACCTACCGCTGCAACCTGGCCTGCCGGTTCTGCTATGCGGGCTGCGGCTGCCGCAGGGACGAGGAGCACCCCGACCTGCCGGCCGCTGAGCTTAAAGAAATTTTATCCATGGTCCTGGACGAGGCGGAGGTCCCCTCGGTCAGCTTCACCGGCGGGGAGCCGCTATTGCGGTCCGAGGTGCCGGAGCTGGTGGCGCATGCCAGGAAGCTGGGTATGTGGGCGAACCTTATTACCAACGGTACGCTGGCCACGGCCGAAATGGTCGGGAAGCTCAAGGATGCCGGGCTGGATTCCTCACAGGTCAGCATAGAGGGGGGCGACGCGGAGCTGCACGATGCCATCACCGCTCATCCCGGCGCTTTCGCCGCCTCCGCGCGCGGCATAGAGAACCTGAGGAAGGCCGGTATCCGCGTGCATACCAATACCACCGTCTCCGCGCTCAACAAGGATAAACTGGAGGGCGTGCTGGACTTCGTCAAAAGCCTGGGGCTGGATAAATTTTCCATGAACCTGATGATGCCCGTGGGCTCGGCGGGGACCAATTTCGACGAGACCTTCGTTTCCTACAGCGAGGCGGGCCCGTTGGTGGAAAGGGTGAAAGAGCTGGCCGATGCCCGCGGGCTGGAGTTCATGTGGTATTCGCCCACGCCTATCTGCATCTTTAATCCCATTCCGCGCGGGCTGGGCAACAAGGGCTGCGCCGCCTGCGACGGGCTGCTGAGCGTGGCGCCTAACGGCGACGTGCTGCCCTGTTCCAGCTATCCCAGGCCCATGGGGAATATGCTGCGCGAAAAGGGCCGCTTTAAGGAAATGTGGAACAGGAAGGAACTGGCCTGGTTCAGGGAGAAGCGTTTCGCGCATGAGAAGTGCCGCGCCTGCGCCAGCCTGGCCGTCTGCAATGGCGGCTGTCCCCTTTACTGGGAGAAAACCGGCTACGCGGAGCTGCTGGCCGCCGCAGACGCTATGACAAAGACAGAGGAAGCCGTATCGTGAATTACGGCCGGAGGAAGTTCTTATGAGCATATTGCCGCCGCAGCAGAAGTCCGGGGAGATAAAATTCTTCCTGGCTAAAAGTCTGCCGTACCGCCCGCGCATGCTGCTGGTGTTCCTGGCGCTGGCCTGCGGGCTGGGGCTGCAGCTGACTGCCGGGTTCTGGGCGGGTTACCCGCTGCTCGTTTTCGGGATGCTGCTGGGCATGAATTCTGGTTATGACGCCGCCCCGAAAAGGACCGGCGAGCCCGTGTGGGAGCGCGTCACTCCGGACGAATACGAAAAGGTCAAGCGCAGGGCGGACGAGCTGAAGAGCTGGGATGAGGACCTTTTCGACGGGACCAGTTCAGCGGGGCTGTTCGGCCTGGGGGCGGCGGTCCTGGGCTGCGTGGCAGCTTATGCCCTGGCGGCGACGCTCTGGCGCTTCCCCGACGGCTCTTATCTCTACCTGGGGCTGGACGCGCTGGTGCTGGTTGTGCCCCTCTGGTTCATAGGCACGCGCGACTATCTCAGGAAAGACAAGCTGGTGATAAAGATAGAGATGCTCAAGAAGGTGATGGAGCGGGTCAATGATCCCAGCGACGCGCAGGTGCAGCCGATGCTGGCCCTGCAGGGCACGAAAACCGGCGGCAAGGAGCCGGAGGACGCCAGGCTGATGATAAAGCTGGTAGGCGCCCCGAAGGAATTTTACGGCATACAGGCGCAGCTTTCCATAAACAGCGTGCAGGGCAAGGATTTCCCTTACCTTTACTGCGTGATTATAGCTAAAAGCGGCTCCGGCCTGCTCAAAGGCTGGGAGGCTTTTGCCGCGCAGCCGCCTAGTTCCTTCCTCGATAATCTTATCTCCTCCCTGTTCAGCAAGGGGGCCGGCGGAAAGCTTATGTACGAGCCGAGCAGCCCCGGAGACGTGGATATCATAGTGGTGCGGCAGGAAACTACGCGCAACAGCGGCTATTTCACGCCGCCCGCGGCCGCGCTGGGCGTGGTGAAAGGCGCTATGGACCTGTCCAGGCAGCTGCTGGCGCAGAATTTCGGAAAAC
>PEXO01000231.1:0-4911 GCA_002779045.1 Elusimicrobia bacterium CG08_land_8_20_14_0_20_59_10
CGTTATCTGAATGAAACCCGCGCAGGACGAACGGAAAACCCGTCAGCGCGTGCCCGACGGCGCCTTCCATCATGATCTCGTTGATCTCCGGGACGCAGACAAGCACTTCCCATTGCGTCACTTCGTCTACCAGGTTGATGTGATAGACGCCCTTTACACCGTCCAGATTGCCCTGGTGGACGGTATCCACACGCAGTTGTCCTGGCTTGCCCTCCGGGTCGGGCTTTCTGCGTACGCCTATGGAGGTCTGCACGGACTTTGCCCGCTACACTATCAGCGCCTTGGCCTTATAGGCCGCTTTCTCGCGAAGATTGTAGATGTGCGAAGGGGATATCCCGCTAAGACGCTGATACCTGGCGTCACCGGCCTTCAGTTCGTCCTCAAAGATATGCCTGGCGGCGGGGCCGGACAGCCGGCCGTGGAGGTTGTCCGTTTCGGCCAGCAGTTCCATGTCCTGGCGGGTATAGGTGACCGGAAAGCGGCTGCGCCTGCCTGCGGCGGCCGGCGACAGCTTGCCGGTGAGCAGGTGTTGCTTTATAAGACGCGTAAGTTGTGCGGCGGAAACGCCGGTGATCTGTTGCATATAACGTCGCAGCAATCCTTTCTGTTTGCGGCCAAGACCGTGGAACTTAAACCGGCGCAGTACGCTGTCGAGCCAGTTGTGCTTTTCGGTGCGCGAGGCGCTTTTAAGCCTGAGGCCGCGCGAGGCCGACAGCAGGCGCTCTATCTGCCCTATAGCCGCTATGTTTGAATCGTCCATTTCCATCATCATAGCTACAGATTATGGACGGAATAGCCCCGGTTTTCAAGGCAAAACAGGTTTCATGCTCATTTTGCATTGGAAACACGCGAAATTTCATGCTCATTCTGCATTGGATAATTCTTAAGGTTAACAGCGTTTTCAAAAAATGCTATTATTGAAAGGCAGTACTTACCACCTTTTGCCGCGGTAGCTCAGTGGTAGAGCACCGGTCTGAAAAACCGGGTGTCGCTGGTTCGATCCCAGCCCGCGGCAAATTCTTTTAAGAATCAGCGTTAAGGCGGGAGATACGGGAGTCCGTTTCTTCTGCCTTTATCCTTTAATTTGAAGTTATCCAGGTGCCTATGCCCCTCCACAATAAGATACTGATAGCCGACGACGATCTGGAGATGCTGGAAACCCTCAGCTCTATGCTTGAGGAAGAGGGTTTTGCCGTAATAAAGGCCGAGAACGGCCTGGAGGCCGTGGAGCTGGCCCGCAAAGAACTTCCCGCCCTTGTGATGCTGGATATCCATATGCCCAAGATGGACGGGCTGACCGCCTGCAAGGAAATCAAGTCGGATGATGTGACGCGCTCGGTGCCGGTAGTAATGCTTACCGTGGAGGGGAGCATAAACGAAATTCAGCAGGCCATAACTTACGGGGCAAAAACCTATATTACAAAGCCGTCCAGCAAGGCTGAAATACTTAAGGTCCTGAAGAGTATTATTTAACGGCGGTCCGGGACGCGAAAAAACAGGGCCCGGGGGCCCTGTTTTTGCATTTATCCCTGCACTATCCGGAGCAGTGCGAAGTGAAGGTATTCGGTTTCAGGCATGCTCAGCAGTACCGGGTGGTCTTTGGCCTGGCCGCGCAGTTCAACCAGCACGGCCTTTTTTCCCGCCTTGGCGGCCGCTCCGGCCAGTGTTTCCATGAACATCCCTCTTGAGATATGGTGCGAACAGGTGGAGACCGCCAGGTAGCCGCCCCGGGGCAGTACCTTTATCGCCGTCCCCGCCATCCGCGCAACCATCTTAAGCGCCTGGGGCAGATGTTTTTTATTGCGGACAATATTGGGCGGGTCCAGCAGTATGAAGTCGGGTGATTCCGGCAGCTGGCCGGCTTCCATGGCTTCCAGGAGGCGCTCCGCTTTTTCTTTCCTGAAAACTATTTTATCCCCGACCTTGTTGAGCTCCGCGTTCTCTGTCGCCATTTCTATGGCTTTCTCCGAAGAATCTACGCCCCAGACGGACGCCGCCCCGGATTTGGCCGCCGTTATGGCGAAAGCCCCGAGGTAGGTGTGCAGGTCCAGGACCTTGCGTCCCTTAAAGAACGGAGCGAGCGCGGCCCGATTCTCCCGCTGGTCAAAATACCAGCCGGTTTTCTGGTTGTCGGCCATGGGAACCCAGTAATCCAGGCCGTTCTCCGTTATCTTCGCTTTTTCAGGCATAACCCCGAAGGCGGTTTCCTCGTAGGATTTCAGGCCTTCCAGTTGGCGGAACTGGTGCGTATTCTTGTAGAGGATGCCGCGGGGCCGCAGCAGGTCGGTCAGGGCCGCCGTGATCTCTTCCTTCAGGAGTTCCATTCCTGCCGAAAGTATTTCTACCACCACGGCATTCCCGTAGCGGTCCACTACGAGGCCGGGCAGGCCGTCTGATTCCCCGAAGCAGACCCTGCAGGACCGGTCTATGCCCAGCGTTCCGCGGTATTCAAAAGCGGCCGCGAGGCGCTCCTTGATGAAATCTTTGGGTAGGTCCAGCGTATTGTGGACCAGCAGGCGCATGGCTATAAGGCTCTTAGGATTGAAGAAGCCTATCCCGGCCGGCTTGCCGCCCGGGTAGAGCAGTCCGCAGATAGTTCCGGGGGGGATGGCGGTATCCACCAGCTCCAGTTCATTGGAGAAAACCCAGAGGTGTCCGTGGGCCCTGCGCTTCTCAGCGCCTGGCCGGAGCTTGAGGTTTTTTATTGTAGAGTGCATTTTAAATCTTCCTTACGGCTGCGGTTGTGGTTTCTATCTGCTTTACTGATTTGTCCGTGCCGGGGCTTAAGCCGCCGGGTAAAATATGGCCGGTCCGGGGCGGCAATGACTTCTTGCCCGGGTGGCTTCGCAATCCGGAGTCGGTTGCGGGTTAGGATTGCCTTATTTATCGAGCGAGATTATCGCTTCGACAGGTGCTCCTATCTTTATACCGAAAGACTTGGAGAAACTGCCGTTGCGGACAGAGAATTCAAGGAAGCCGAAGGACCCTATGAGGGCCAGGGCTTCTCCTTCCTGGACCGAGGCGTATGTAAGCTTGAGGTCTTTAAGCATATGGTCGGCGATGCTGAATACAGCTCTGGCGCTCAAGTAGTCGCGTTTTATGTTGGTAATGGCGTTGCCGAAATGGTCTATGGCTATAACCTGCCCGGTTACCCGGTTCCCGGCCTTTGTCGGAAGGGGGAAAGGAAAGCGCCGGTACCCGGTAAATACCGGCCCTATCTTTTTTTCAGGCAGCCCCTTCGCTATAGCGGCCGCCACCGGGGCCATTATATCGCGGCCGTGGAAAGTGGGGCTGATATTGTCCATAAAGAGGGAGGAGTTGTTTATAAAGCGCGCTTCTTTTATCTTCTCTTTCTGCTCAACCCAGCTTATCAGTCCGTTGTCAGGCGAGATGAACTGGTAGTTTTCGGTACGGGCCCAGACTATTCCGCGGCCCGTTCCTACCGTAGGGTCCACCACGTTCATGAAAAGGGTGTGCTTAGGCATATAGGGCATCGCAGCCATCAGGTAGAAAGCCGCGGTCTGTATGTCCTGCGGCGGAATCTGGTGGGTTATGTCTATGATGGACAGCCCGGGCGCCTTTGTAAGGAGCACGCCCTTCATCGCGCCCACGAAAGGATCATGGGTGCCGAAGTCCGATAGTAGCGCTATGCACTTGGTTTTCATAGTTGGAGGACTGGTGGATCGGCAAGAGCGGGGTCTTTTAGTCTCCGCTCAACTTCTCCAGTCTTCCGGTCTTCTATTCTCCGTGGTGGTGGCCGGTCGAGCCGGGAATTGTAAGCGGGAGCTTCTGCCTGCAGAGCGGGCAGTTGTCCGGCGGGAACAACTGCAGCGGGTAGGAAATTAGTCCGCGCACCGGTACATTGAAGGCCAGGTCGCCGGTGGAGCGGTCCACGATGGCGGCCACGCCTACGATCTTGGCCCCGTAGCCCCGGGCGAGGTTTATGGCCTCGCCGCAGAGACGGCCGGTGTTCAACACGTCGTCCACGATAAGCACGCGCTCGCCTTCCGAGATCCTGAAGTCCCGCTTAAGCACCATTACGCCGTTTATCTTTTCGGTGAAGATGGAGCGGGCTTTTTTGACGCGCGCCACTTCCTG
The DNA here is from genome assembly GCA_002779045.1 of Elusimicrobia bacterium CG08_land_8_20_14_0_20_59_10. GTDB lineage: Bacteria > Elusimicrobiota > Elusimicrobia > Elusimicrobiales > UBA9959 > UBA9959. The sequence goes on from PEXO01000231.1 coordinate 4,099, forward strand.
GCCTATGGACATCGATCCGACCGACGGGGAGATTACCACGTTGACTTCCTGGATGAATTTGGAGGCCATTTCCTTGGCCACTTTCTGCGCGAGGTGCGGGTACTGCAGCACCATGGACGGCTGTATGTAAGTCTGCGTATGAAAGCCGGAAGGTATCTGGAAATGTCCATTAAGTATAGCGCCGTGTTCCTGCAGCAGGCCGACGATGTCGAATTTCCCCATTTTAGACATTATTTCTTTCCTCCTAGCAGGTTTTTAATCTTTGTCAAATTCATTGCCGGCGCGTTATTCGCCGCTTCCTGTATTATCCTGCCGGCGTCTTTGGAGCTAAGCATGGTTATATCCGGCTTTGTCATCTTGCCTTTCAGCGTGAAAGCGAGCGCGGGTTTCCCGCTGGCATCGGTCAGGGACTCCGGCAGGCTCCCCATCGAGTAGTACTTCCCTGATATTGTATAAATTTTAAGGTCCATGGTCTCCCTGGGAAAATCTATATAGCCCTCGGCATGGGCCGAAAACTCCTTGCCGTCCATGTAAAAGTTCTTGACGTGCACCCTGCCTTTGTTTATGGAATAGTCGCTGCCGATGGAGTTGAACGAGATATCTTTGAGCTTGTAGCCGAACTTGAGGGCTCCCGTGCGGTTCCATTTGTAGATCAGGCGCAGCGGCATTGAAAAGATATAGTAGACCCGGTCTTTTTCCGAGGTATCCTGCACGTCGAAAAAAGTGCCGCGGCCGGATCTTATGGCGATATCCCCGTTGAGCTTTTCGATGCTGCCGGAGATGTTCTTCAGCGTCGCCGAAATATAGAAGTTG
>PEXO01000231.1:4917-17304 GCA_002779045.1 Elusimicrobia bacterium CG08_land_8_20_14_0_20_59_10
TCCATATATTCGTGGCTGAAATGGTCGGCTTTGTATAAAAGCTTAAAAAAGGAGTAGCCGCTGGGAATGGAATTCTTCAGGGTCCTGAGCCAGACCAGCCGCGAACTCCGGGACCTTTTTTTCCTGGGGACCCCGCGCAGTTTAATTATGTCGAGAATAAGCCTTTTGGTCTCTGAGAACTTCAGTTCTTTGGAGTAGCCGGTGAAATAGACCTTTTTGGAGCTGCTGAAGGGCTTCACAATGGCCGTTTTGCCCTTGACCGGATGCTTGTTGAGGCGGCCCGAATAGGTGAGCGCCAATTCTTCTTTCGAAATGTCCGATTGTAATTTCAGGCCGGCGAGGCGGGCGGGGCCCAGGGCCAGCTTCCCGTCGGAAGCGGTTATGTAGCTGCTGGAAAAATTTTCCGAAAGCAAAGCCGTAGTGTTCAGGTCCGCCGCGAAAAGCGCCTGGTAGCGGAAGCCCGCCCAGGTGCTGTTGGCTGTCACCTTTGAAACCTGCGGCCTGCCGTCCTTCGAGGAAACATTTATACTTACTGTTATTTTTCCGGAAGGATTCGTAAGGGGGAGCTCACAGTAGCGCTTTATCAGCGTCAGCGGCAGCGGCGGCGCCGAGACGGTATAGTTATAGGAAGGCGTGGAAAGAGAGAGGTCCAGCGTCCCCACCATTCTCATATTCAGCGGCTTGGCCGCTACGTTCATGGAGAACGTGGCGGCGCTCGTGCGTGCAATGCGCAGGTCCCAGTTCGAACGGGGCGCGGTGAATTTTACCGGGGAACTGAAGAGGTAGGCCAGTTCGGAGCTCTTGAACTCCGGAGTTTCGGCCTTCAGCATTATGACCGGGCGCCGGAAGTTCTTCAGGCCGCCGGTGAATTTTGCGGATTTGTTGAAAACCGCCAGGTCGGCGGTCAGGCCCTTTACCTCCGCTTTCTCCCAGTCGAAACCGGCGAAATTCACCACGCCTTCGGCATAGATGCGTCCCTTGACAGGTTTTCGGAAAGCGTCGCTTTTGAAAAAGAAGGAGGCGTCGAAAGGGCTGTCCCCGCCCGGTTCGAAATTTTTAAGGTTCAGGCTGAAGTTCTCGAAGTGATAGCTCTTGCCGGAGGCGGCGTAAGTTACGGACACTTCCCCGTCCTTTATCTGGGCGGAACTTATCCTGTTTAGGCTGCTCTTTTTGCCGGTTTTGCGGTGCCCGGAGAAAATATCGCTTATGTTCCAGTACCCGTCGGCGCGTTTTATCAGCAGGATCTTCGGTGAGATGAAGCTGAGGCTGTCTATTTCCACCCTGCGCCTCAGCAAAGGGAGAAGGCGGCAGGTGGCGTAGATAAAATCGGCCGTTATAACATCCAGCGTCTCCGGGCCCGGTTCCGTCACGCGCAGGCCTTTTATTTTTATCTCTCCAGTGTAGGCGAGCCGGGCCCATTCTATCCTGACGGGACGTTTTAAGATCTCCTGAAGCTGGTTGGTCACTATCGAATGCAGGTTCTCCGGGGTGAAGATGTACTTCGCTGCCGTGACGGCCGTGGCCGCCAGGCAGGCCGCGAGTATGAGCGGCAGGAATATCACCCTTAAGACGACCTGTTTCGCGAATGTCATGAGTTGATATATATTTTAGCAGTATTATAGATGTACGCGGCCGCCGAAAAAATGGCGGAGTAGAAAACTTTCAGGGAGCACAGCGCCTGCGCCAGCCAGGCTTTTAGCGAAAGGAGTTCCGGGAACATCAGTTTGAGGGCTATTGCCAGTCCCGCGCAGTTCAGCAGCAGCACGACCGGTATGGAGAACAGGGCCCCTCCCGCTTTCTTCAGGTCGCTTTGCACGGGGCCGGAAAGGATGTCGGCGGTGTGAAGTATGTGGAAGGTAAGAGTGAACCCGGCCGCCGCCAGGAACCACGGGCGCAGCGGGGAGATATCGCAGAAGCGGCCCGCGCTCCAGTAGGCCAGGGCCGCGGCCAGGGTATAGAGCGGTATGAAATAGGGGGCCAGGGAGATAAAAGTATTGGTGGAATCAGTAAGCACGTAACCGCTGCGTCCCCGCACGGCTATCTTACGCACCTTCACCCCGCTGAGGAAGGCCGCCAGGGCATGGGTGAGTTCATGCGCAATGATGTAAAGGCGGTTGCTTGCGCGGTTCCCTCTGCCCGAGAGGAGCGCCGCGGTGTAGGGGAGTGAGAAGACCAGCGCGCCGGCCAGAAGCGGGAAAGTTACGCTGAGTTGCCCCAGGACCGGGCCGAGCGTAAGCAGGGTAGCCCAGACCGCTGCGGCTGCAGCCGGCGCCAGCAGTATGCCTAAAGCCGTCAGGCGCATCTTAATCCGTCGGCCCGGGCGGCGCGTCCGGCCCAGCGGCCGCGAGTTCGGAGCGCCAGGCGTCCCGCGCCGCTTCCAGGTTTTTTCCGGCTTCGGCCGCCCACGGGTTGAGGGGGGAAGCGAATTCACCGGCCGCGGTCTTATACCAGGTATAGGCCAGTTTGGCTGAGCTTCCGGAAATATAAAGGTCCCTTTCAGCCTTTAGCAGGGACTCCCGCCTCTCCATTTCTTCAGGTGTAAGCCGCCCGGCGTTTTCTTTGAGCAGCAGCAGCTTCTTCTCGAACAGCCCGTTATAATGCAGTTCCTTCAGCCGGGGGGTGTCGCGCCAGAGTTCCTGTTTCCGGGCTTCCAGCAGCGCGGAGCGGGAGCGCAGCCCGAGGTCGGCCGCGGCCGCGGAGAAAAAAAGGACCGCCGTTAAAGCGGTCCAGGCGGCCAGGCGCAGTTTTCCGGGTTTCACTCAGGCCTCCGGTTTCCTGAGCGCCGGCTGCGTATGCAGTATCCTGTGGATGACCGCGCTCAATACCTGCGGCTTTACGGGCTTCTCTATGAAATCTTTTACGTTCGGCTCCTGCTTAATCATTTCGGAGGTGGAGCGGTCGGTGTAGCGGCCGGTGATTATGACTATCGGGATATCGCCCGTCTCGTCGCCCTGCAGTTCGCGCAGTATCTCGAAGCCGCCGAACTTGGGCAGCATCAGGTCCAGCAGTATCAGGTCGGGATTCGTGGAGCGGGCCTTCTGCAGCGCCTCTTCCCCGTCGGCTGCTTTTTCGATATTGAAACCTTCTTTTTTGACTATGAACTCGATCAGCTCCCTAACGGCGTCGTCGTCGTCCACTATCAGTACCTTTTTGTCGGCCGGCCGGCCGAAAGCTGAACTATTTTCCATCTTCCCTCTTTTTAACCCGCTAAAAGCTACTACATGTTAGTCGTTACGAGAGTTTCGGTGGTCTGCACGCCGTGAATGCCGCGCACTTCCCGCACTATAAGGCCGCTCAGTTTGTCTATTGTGTCGGACTCCGCCATCAGGATGGCGTCCCAGCCGCCGAAGGTCATGTATACTTCCTTTACGCCGCGTACGCCCTTTATCTGCTGTACTGCTTTCTGCTCGAGGCCGGCAACCAGTTTACAGAGCACAAAAGCTATCATAGTGGTTCTCCTTCTATATCCGTTCGTTCCACGCGGCGCTGCGGTATTTGGTCTGGGCCAGCCGGGCCGCGCGTTTCAGCGTTTCCGGCGCCGCCGCCGCGTTTTCCCACTTAAGACCGAATTCTCCGCCCAGGGCCTTTATTACGGCGTTCCTGTGCAGAAGAGCGTTCTTCCTCGCGTCCGGGGCCTGCAGCGAGGCCTGGTAAAGCATATGGTCCCCGAATTTACGCAGCGCGCCGCCGAGTACCTTTTTCCCATTATACAATATATCCATGTTAACGGGTTTCGAAAAACAGTCCATCACCGGGTCGTTCACCGCGTAGTCCTTTGTCTTTTCGCTGAGCAGGTCGAAGCCCAGGCCGAGGCGCGCGTATTCGGCGTTAATCGCGCTGTGCAGCCTGTCATAGGTCTTGCCCGGTTCGAAATAGACCCCGGGGCAGTGGAAGATGAAAGAGAAGGTCAGGTCCGTCTCGTGGAAGACTATCCCGCCCCCGGTCGGACGGCGGGAGGCCGCCGGTATCTGGCAGCCGGCCGCGGCCACCGTCTGCGCCACGGCCTTGCGCCTCTGCGAATAGCCGAAGGTTATTCCCGGCTCCTTCCAGTTGTAGAAGCGCAGGATATGCGGGGCGGGCCTGGTCTCGCACAGCGTCTCGTCCATGGCCATCTGCTCATAGACGTCCAGCGGCTGCGTTTCGATTATGATCCCTTTGCTCATTGTGCGATCGTATACCCTATTCGCCCGGGCGCCGCGGGGACCGGGTTGTCAGAACGCGCTCCGCCACACCGCGGCCTCGCTCCGCATTCGGCCTCGGCGCTATGCAAGCCTCGGCCTCACGAGGGTTTTGTCAGCCCGGTCCCCGCGTCACCCGGGCTCCGACCCTTCACCAGTGCAGATTCGGCTGTCTTGCCGCCTGCACCTCGTCCAGCCGCTTCACCGGCATGGTGTGCGGCGCGTCCTTAAGCGTCTGCGGGTCGGCTACCCCGGCGTCGTGTATGTCCCGCATAGCCGCGGCGAACTCGTCCAGCGTCGCCCTGGACTCGGTCTCGGTCGGCTCGATCATGATCGCTTCGTGCACGATGGTAGGGAAGTAGATGGTCGGAGCGTGGAAGCCGCGGTCCAGCAGGCCTTTGGCCACGTCCAGCGTCTTCAGGCCCTTGGCCGTCATGTCCGCGCCCGGGGCCAGCACGCATTCGTGCATGCAGTACTCTTTGGAATACGACGGGTAAATGTCCTTGAGGAGGGCGCGCACATAGTTGGCGTTGATGATGGAGTAGCGGGCTATGTCTCCCAGCTCTGCCGCGGAATGCGCCAGCATGTAGGCGTAGGCCCTTATCAGCACGCCGGTGTTGCCGAAGAAGGCCTTCACCTTGCCGATGCTGCGGCCGTCGCCGAAGTCGGAGACGTACTTTCCTCCTTCCTTCCTGACCAGCGGCACGGGCAGGAACGGGGCCAGCTGTTCGCGGCAGACTATAGCGCCGGCGCCGGGGCCGCCGCCGCCGTGCGGGGTGGAGAAGGTCTTGTGGAAGTTCAGGTGCATCAGGTCCACGCCGAAGTCGCCGGGTTTGACCATGCCTATCAGGGCGTTGAGGTTGGCGCCGTCCATATAGAACAGCGCGCCGGCCTCGTGCACGGCCGCGGCTATGGCTTCGATGTTGCTCTCGAAGATGCCGAGCGTATTGGGCATGGTCAGCATCAGCACGGCGGTTTTCGGGCCGATATGCTTCTTCAGTTCCTCCACGTCCAGGCGGCCGTCCGGCTTGGAGGCGATGTTGACGGTGGTAAACCCCATCATCGACGCGGTGGCTGGGTTGGTGCCGTGCGCGGAATCGGGGACTATAATCTCGTTGCGGGTCTCGCCTTTGGCCTCGAAGTAGGCCTTGGCCAGCAGCAGGCCGGTGAATTCGCTGTGCGCGCCGGCGGCGGGCTGCAGCGTAATGGCGTCCAGGCCGCAGAGTTCCACCAGGCGGGCGGACAGGTCGTGGATCAGCTCAAGCGTGCCCTGCGCGCAGGTATCGTGCGCGAGCGGGTGCAGCGCGGTGAAGCCTTCCAGCGCGGCGGCTTCCTCGTTGAAGCGCGGGTTGTACTTCATCGTACAGGAGCCCAGCGGGTAGAAGTGCGTGTCCACCGAGAAGTTAAGCCGCGACAGGCGCGTATAATGGCGCACCACGTCGAACTCTGACAGCTCGGGCAGGCGCGGGGGGGACTTGCGGCGCAGCTCCGCGGGCACTTTCGCCTTTGCGCGCAGAGGGTTCCTGCACCACAGGCCGCGGCGGCCGGCTTCCGACTTCTCGATGCTGAGGCGGTTGTCTATTGCGGGAGCGCAGATCATATGGCCTCCTTTACTACGGTTTCGAGCCTTAAGATGTCGGCCTCTGTCTTTGTTTCGGTAGCGCAGACCAGCAGGGTCTCTCCGAGCTCGGGGAACAGCGGGGCCAGCGGCAGGCCTATGTCCACTCCGCGGGCGAGCGCTTTTTCGCGCAGGGCGTCCGCCTTTCCCGGCACTGAGAGCACGAACTCGTTAAAGAACGGCCCTTTGAATTTAAGCGAGCAGCCCTTTATTGCGCCCAGTCGTTCGGCCGCGAAGGCGGCGGCGCCGGAGTTGGCCTCGGCCAGCTCCTTGAGCCCCTCGGGGCCGTAAAGGGCCGAGTAGACCGTGGCGGCCAGCGCGCAGAGGGCCTCGTTGGAGCAGATATTGGAAGCGGCCTTGTCGCGGCGTATATGCTGCTCGCGGGCCTGCAGCGTCAGCACGAAGCCGCGCTTTCCGTCCTTATCTTTCGTCATACCGGTGATGCGGCCCGGCATCTGGCGCACGTGCTCCTTTTTGCAGGAGAACAGGCCGAGGTAAGGCCCGCCATAAGACAGCGGCAGGCCCAGGCTCTGGCCTTCGCCTACCGCAAAATCCGCGCCGTACTCTCCGGGGGCGGTAAGTATGCCCAGGCTGACAGGGTCCGCCGCGGCCACCAGCAGCGCGCCGGCTTTTTTTGCGGTTTCGGCGACGCCTGACATATCCTCGATGAGGCCCAGGAAATTAGGCGTCTGTACGGCTATGCAGGCCGCGCCTTCCAGCAGCGCGGGCAGGGCCGCCTTGTCCATCACGCCGTCCTTCATGGGTATCCTGACATAGGAGTATTCCGGCGAGTGGGCGAAATAGGTCCTGAGCGTGTCCATGTACTGCGGGTTTACGCCCGCGCAGTAGACTATCTTCTTGCGGCCTGTGACGCGCACAGCGGCGCGGACGGCTTCGGCAAAGGAGCTGGCGCCGTCGTACAAGGAGGCGTTTGCACAGTCCATGCCGTAGAGCGCGCTGACCGTGCTCTGGAACTCGTAGATGGCCTGTAGCGTGCCCTGGCTGGCCTCGGGCTGGTAGGGCGTATAGGCGGTGAGGAACTCCGTGCGGGAGGTTATCGCTTTCACGGCTGCGGGTGTATAGCGCTCGTAAGCGCCGCCGCCGAGAAAGCTCAGGGGCCGCTTGTTCCCGGCGGCCAGCTGCGCCATGCGGGCGGCCGCCTGCGTTTCGTCCAGGCTTTCCTCCGGCAGGGCGAAGCCGGGCCAGAGGAATTTCGACGGGACCTGTTTTACAAGTTCTTCAAAAGAGGAGACGCCGATGCTCTTCAGCATTTCCTCCTTGTCTGTTTTTGTGTGGGGGATGTACATGGGAGCTCCTTGAAAAAAGGGGGAGGTCAGGAGTCAAGAGTCGTGAGTCAAAAGCAGAAGGATCGGAGCTTTACTTCCCCGGACTCCCGACTCTGGACCCATAACTCTTTGACCGATCGTTTAATGCGCCGCTTGCTTGATGAAGTCCTGGTAGGCGGTCCAGTCCATCAGGGTCGCGCTTTCGGCGGGGTTCGACGGCTTCAGCTTGAACAGCCAGCCGTTCTCCAGGGGGGACTGGTTGAGCAGGGCCGGATCGCCGGTCACGGCTTCGTTGACGGCCGTGACTTCCCCTGAGACCGGGGAGTAGATATCGAAAGCGGATTTGACCGATTCCACCACCGCGCAGGGCTTTTCCTTCTCCAGCTTCTGCCCCACTTTGGGCAGTTCTACGAACACTACGTCGCCCATCTCATGCTGCGCGTGGTCGGAAATGCCGACCGACGCTTCCGCGCCGGGATGGAACCACTCGTGGGTCTTGGTATATCTGGCTTCTTCGGGTTTAGGCATTTTGTTCTCCTTGGAATTAACGCGAATCTCTCCGGCTCAGGCTCCGGTGTAAAGGTTTTTGCTGAAGGCGGTCCCTTTGTGGAAAGGCATCCGGGAGACCTCCGCTTTCACTTTTTTGCCGTGGATCTCCACTTCAAGCGGGGCGCCGGGCTTGAGGTCCGGCGGCGTGATATAGCCCACGCCTATCCCTTTCTTGAGCGTGGGCGAGTAGGTTGCGCTGGCCAGTTCTCCGACCTGCTTCCCGTCCACGAAGACCTTGCAGCCGGGGCGCGGTACGCCGCCGGTAAGAGTCAGGCCGGTAAGGCGGCGCTTTACGCCGTCGGTTTTCTGTCCGGCCAGAACATTACGGCCTATAAAATCACCCTTGTCCAGGGAGACCACCCAGCCGTAGCCGGCCTCATAGGTGGTATGGACATCGTCCACATCCTGGCCGTAAAGCAGGTAGCCGGATTCGAGCCGCAGCGTATCGCGCGCGCCCAGGCCGCAGGGCACTATTCCATAAGGCTTGCCCAGCTCCATCGCTTTTTCCCAAAGCTTGTCTATTATGGAGTGGGGGGCGGTAATTTCGAAACCGTCCTCTCCGGTATAGCCGGTGCGGCTTACGAAGCAATGCTCGCCCATGATATCTTTTTCCACTATGCCGAAGCGCGGCAGTTTCAGGGCTTCCGGGACGAAGGGTTCGAACATCTTCGGCACGTTCGGGCCCTGTATGGCCACCATGGAGTAATCATCGCTTTTATTCTCCACCTTCACGTGCATTTTCGCGCCCTGCGCCTTGAACCATTCGAAATCCTTGGTGGAGGTGGTGGCGTTGACTATCACCAGGTAGCGGTCCGGGGCCAGGCAGAAAGCTATTATGTCGTCCACCAGCCCGGCGTTCTCGTTGGTCACGTGGGAATACACGCCTTTGCCGGGCGTGGCTTTGCGCAGGTCGTTGGCGTTGGTCTTCTGCAGCAGCTTGAAGGCGTCGGCCCCGGTCACGAAGACCTGGCCCATATGGGAGACATCGAAGATGCCGGCTGAGGTCCTTACAGCCGCGTGTTCTTTGAGTATGCCCGCGAACTGTATAGGGAGTTCCCAGCCGTGGAAGTCCACCATCTTGCCGCCATACTTCCTCATGGTCTCGTTAAGGGCGGTGCGGCGTATTGTGGTTGCGGTGGACATATGGCCTCCTGGAAGTTTTTTGGTATATAAATTTATAACAAATATCCGAAGGCTTGGGCAAATAGCGGCCTTACTGCGCTTTGAAGAATAGCGCGGACAGGGGCGGCAGGGTGATCCTGAGCGAATAGGGCCGACCGTGCATGGACGTTTCCTGCGCTTCCACGCCGCCCTGGTTGCCCAGGCCGCTGCCCCAGTAGTCGTAGGCGTCGCTGTTCAGGAGTTCCTTCCAGAAACCGCCCTGCGGCACGCCCACCAGGTAATCGTGGCGCACTATCGGGGTGAAGTTGCAGACGGAGAGGATGGTCCCTTCCCCCCCGGAGGATTTGCGAAGCAGCGCCGTCACGCTCTGCTGCGAATCGTTGGCGTCCACCCATTCGAAGCCGGCGGAATTGCAGTTCAGCTCGTGCAGGGCCGGCTCGCCGCGGTAAAGCGCGTTAAGATCGCTTACCCATTTCTGCATGCCGGAATGCGGCGCGTGCTCCGTAAGGTGCCAGTCCAGGCTGGTATCGTGGTTCCATTCCTTCCACTGTGCGAACTCGCAGCCCATGAAGAGCAGCTTCTGCCCCGGCTGCGCGAACATGGCGCCGTAGAGCAGGCGCAGGTTGGCGAACTTCTGCCAGTCGCTGCCCGCCATCTTGTTGAGCAGCGAGCCCTTGCCGTGCGTCACTTCGTCGTGCGAAAGCGGCAGTATGAAATTCTCGCTGAAGGCGTAAAGCATGCGGAAGTTCAGCGCGTTATGGTGGTACTTGCGGTAGACAGGGTCCTTGGAGAAATACTTCAGCGTGTCGTGCATCCAGCCCATGTCCCATTTTATCCCGAAACCCAGCCCGCCCAGGTAGGTGGGCCGCGAGACCATAGGCCAGGAAGTGGATTCCTCCGCGAAGGTCTGCGTGTCGGGAAAATGCTGGTAGATCACCTGGTTGAACTGCTTAAGGAAGGCTATGGCCTCCAGGTTCTCGTTGCCGCCGTGGCGGTTGGGTATCCACTCGCCTTTCTTGCGGGAATAGTCCAGGTACAGCATGGAGGCCACCGCGTCCACGCGCAGGCCGTCGGCATGGTATTTGTCCAGCCAGAAGAGCGCGCTGGAGAGCAGGAAGCTCTTTACCTCGTTGCGCCCGAAATTGAAAATGGAGCTTTTCCAGTCGGGGTGGAAGCCCTGCCGGGGATCGGCGTGCTCGTAGAGATGGGTGCCGTCGAAAAATTCCAGGCCGTGCATGTCGGTGGGGAAATGCGCGGGCACCCAGTCCAGTATCACGCCTATGCCCTCCTGGTGCAGCCGGTCTATAAGGAACATCAGGTCCTGCGGCGTGCCGTAGCGGCTGGTGGGGGAGAAATAGCCGACGGTCTGGTAGCCCCACGAGCCGTAGAAAGGGTGTTCCGTGACCGGCATCATCTCGACGTGGGAGAAGCCCAGCCGTTTAAGGTATCCGGGCAGCTTTTCCGCCAGTTCGCGGTAGGTCAGCGGGCGGTTGCCCTCTTCGGGAATGCGCATCCAGGAACCGAGGTGCATCTCGTAGATGGAGACCGGGCCCTTCAGGCCGTTGGCCTCGCCGCGCGTCTTCATCCAGTTCTGGTCTTCCCACTTGTAGTCGAGCTCCCGGACCACGGAGGCGGTTTTAGGGGGGACTTCCGAGGCGAAGGCGAACGGGTCGGCTTTTTCGCAACGGAAGCCGCCGTATTTGGAGATGATGCAGTACTTGTAATTATGGCCCTGTTTTACGCCGGGGACGAAGCCTTCCCAGATGCCGGAGTGGCCGCGCTGCAAAAGGGGGTTCTGGGTCCGGTTCCAGTAGTTGAAGTCGCCCATTACGTGCACTTCGTTGGCATTGGGCGCCCAGACCGCGAAATGGGTGCCTTCGGTCTTCCCGCGTTTCATGGGATGCGCGCCGAGCTTGTCGTAGAGGCGCACGTGGTTGCCCTCGTTGAAGAGGTAAAGGTCTTCGTCGGTCAGATGCTGGGTGGAGCCGGCAGTTTTCTTCATGGTTCCTTTCCGCCTGTCTTTAGAGAGGCGCCCTGTACTTTTATTATAGCCTTAGCGGCTCCGTTTAGGCAAACGCGGATTTATTAGAACCGCTGGAGGTATAGCCGGGGCGCGGAGCTTATCCCCTCGCCCCTCCGGCTCCATCGTGGTTTTTTACCAGCATAATTTGTAAGATAAACGCATGTGGAAAACCGCTCTTATAGGCGCGCTTTCTTTCCCTTTTTCAGCGCTGTCTTTTTTTATAGGCTGGGCCGCGAAAGACCTGCGTGCCGGTTTGTTCGCGGGGGCGGCCGTCTTCAGCGTTTTTTTTGCGGCCTTCATCATCAGTGTCTGTTTTATCAAAACCTACACCTACCTGGACACGGTCCTGCCGCTGGTCTTCTCCGTCCTCTGGTCGGCCGCCCTGGCCCCGTTCAGTTTCGGGACGGCCCTGTTCTCGGCGCCGGCCTTCATCGGTTCGGCGCTTATGCTGGGGACCTGCATGGCCCTGGCCAAGCGCTGGGCGACCGATACGAGGTGGCTTATCTTCCCGGCCATAGTTTTCCTTTACGAAATGCTGCCGCTTAATATCCCGGGCCAGTTCGACGACATGTTCGCGCTGTCCGGTTCGGTGGGCTACTCCCTCATCCTTTTTTTGCGGCGCTCCTGGCCGCTGATAGTTAAGGAACTGGCTGAGAAGCATCTTAGAGGATCGCGCATATGAAAATATTTCTGGCTCTGCTGCTGCTGCTGACGCCCGCTTTTGCCGGCACCAGGAACAAATCAAAGGGGGCTTACAAGTCCCTAGTCGGCGAATTGCTGAAGAACTGCGAAGGCAAGGATAAGAAGATCGCCGTAGCTAATTTCAGCTACCCGGATGAAAGGGCCTCCGGTGACGGCAATGTCATCTCCGGGCGCATAACCACGGAGTTGGTGAGGCTTAAGAAGTTCAAAGTCACGGAGCGCAAACAGATAGAGAAGGTCTTTGAGGAGCTGAAGCTGCAGGGGTCCGGGGCCATAGACGCGGATTCCGTAAAGAGCATCGGTAAGATGCTGGGCGCGGACTGGCTGATATTAGGCACGCTGGCCGAACTGGAAGGAAAAAGGATAGAAATAAACTCCCGCCTGGTGGGCGTGGAATCGGGTGAGATAATAAACGCGTTCAGTATTACTGTCAAAAAGGACTGGCGCGACAAGATAAAAAAGAAAACCGCCGAAGAGAATGAGCTGAAAGACAGCGATAAGCTGGAGTCCTACGATAAGGCCATCCTGAAGTATATCGACGAGAAGACCGGCAAGAAGACCCCGGCGGAAGAAGCCCTGCCCTGATGCGCGCCTTAAACGCGGATATCACCGCGCTGGAAGCGGACGCCATCGTGAACGCGGCTAATACTTCGCTGCTGGGCGGCGGCGGGGTGGACGGCGCCATACACCGCGCGGCCGGCCCCGGGCTGCTTGAGGAATGCCGCTTGCTGGGAGGCTGCCGCGTGGGCGAGGCGAAGCTCACCGCCGGCCATGGCCTGCCGGTGAAATACGTGATACATACGGTGGGGCCGTTCTGGCACGGCGGGGACAGGGGAGAGCCGGAACTTTTGCGCAACTGCTATCTGAATTCCCTGAAGCTGGCCGCTGCCAGGGCTTTAAAGACCGTGG
>PEXO01000055.1 GCA_002779045.1 Elusimicrobia bacterium CG08_land_8_20_14_0_20_59_10
GAAATTTCGGGAAAGAAGCTTCAGGAGATAAACAACTTCCTGACCGCCCCCTCCAACGCGCTCACCGCGAACCTTATGAAGGTCATCGCGCAGTACGGGACCATCGAAGAGATCAACGCGAAGGCCGAAGCGGCACAGAACCTGGACAACCAGCTGGCGAACCTGCGCAGCATAAACTCCCCCTGCCTGGCCGACCTGGAATGGCTGATGCAGGTGAAGGCTGACAAAGCGTTCATCAGCATGGAAGAGTACAAGCAGCGGGAGCTTGGCGCGAACTATAGAACAACCAGCTTCGACTCCGATTTCGCGGTTACGCTGGAGATCAGCGCCCTGCAGTATTTCCCCTGGCTTATCACGCAGGCCAAACGGGCCATCGAAAAAAAAGAGCTGATGCCCGGAAGATACATCCGCGTCAGGTTCATGAAGGAGCAGGAGGCCCAGAATGACGGCGAATTGACGGCCATAGCGGCGGGCATGAATATCCTCGGCGCCACTTACGTTGAGACGCTGGATACCAAGGGCACCGACGGTTCCAATGTCCACCTGGGCGGACCCGATACGATAACCGGTTACTTCGGGGGGATAGGCCAGCCGAACGATCACGCTTTGAAATGGGTGGACGAGTTCTTATATTACTACACCAAGTACGGAGTAAAGCAGGTCCTGAACGTCAACCCGGGAACCATACTCCTCAGCTATATGCTGCATAAGCTCGGAATAAACAACGAGTTTAAAATTTCGGTCTATATGGGCAATGACAACCCGTATTCCGTCCTCTGGACGCTGCTGACCGCCAGGCTGTTCTCGCGCGACGACGGTTCGACGCCGCTCATCGGCTTTAACTTCTCCAATTCCGTCAACAACCAGACCATAGAGCTTTCAGCCCAGGTCCGCAGCGCGCTCAACCTCGAGGCCTGCGTGCGCTTTGAGCACCATATCCTGGAAACCTGGAAATCCATAGTGCGCCAGCCTTATGACAGGACCGCGGAGCTGGTGGAAATAGGGAATAAAGTAAAGAACTTAAGCGCCAAGCATGAGGGCGGGGCCATCAAGGTGGAAGAGAAGCGGGAGCACCCGTCGGATATCCTCGAGTATTTTATTCCCAAAGCCGAGGTCGTGAGCCAGGGCCTGATGCCGGCGCTGGAGCAGAATTACCTGGACAAGCACGAGGCCGTCAATATGACGGCAAGCGCCCTTACCAAAGCCGGCATACCGGTTATAGCCGCGCCGGCCCTGCATTAAAGACTGATGAGATGAAGAACATCGCACCGGGGATGGACAGGATCTGCGGCGAGGGCGCCTTTGAATATCTCGCCAAGGCGCAGGCAGTGGAGCGGGAAGGCGGGAGCGTGCTGCATTTTGAGATCGGCCAGCCCGATTTCCCTACGCCAAAGCACATTAAGGAAGCCGCGTTCAAAGCCATAGAGACGAATTATACCGGCTACGTGGCGGCCGGCGGCATAGCGGACCTGAAGGCTTCCATCCAGGAAGAGATAAAAAAGACGCGCGGCTTTAAACCCGGCGCGGACCAGATACTGGTGCTTCCCGGGGCCAAGCCCGGCATCTTTTTCTCCATGCTGGCATTGGTAGAGGCGGGGGACGAAGTGCTGTATCCCGATCCCTCCTTCCCCACCTACGGCTCGCTGGTGAAGTACCTGAAGGCCGTGGACGGGGCCATCCCGGTAAGGGAGGAGAATGAATTCAGGCTGGATCCCGACGATATAAAAAAAAGGATAACAGCCGGCACCAGGCTTATCATCCTGAACAGCCCGCAGAACCCCACCGGCTCGGTGATGACCAGAGAGGAGCTTGCCGCCACGGCGGAACTCGCCCAAAAGCATGACGTTTATATACTGTCCGACGAGATCTACTCAAAGATGCTCTACGACGTTACCTTCTATTCCCCGGCGGCGCTCGACGAAGCCAGGGAAAGGGTGCTTATCCTTGACGGCTTTTCAAAATCGTATTCGATGACCGGCTGGCGCCTTGGCTACCTGGTGGGGCCCCCGGCCCTCATTAAAAAGATGGAAACCTTGATGATCAACGCGCTCTCCTGCACGGCTTCCTTCGTACAGAAAGCGGGGATAGCCGCCCTGGAGGGCGGCCAGGAAGACCTGCATAAGATGATGGCCGCTTTCCGGGAGAGGCGCGACGCCACAGTTAAAGGCTTAAATGAAATTCCGGGTTTTTCCTGCCTGGCGCCAAAGGGAGCGTTCTACGCCTTTCCCAACATCAAAAAAACCGGCAAGACCTCGCGCGAGATGGCGGACCAGCTCCTTTACAAGGCCGGAGTCTGCTGCCTGCCCGGTTCCGCCTTCGGCCCCAGCGGTGAAGGCTACCTGCGTTTTTCTTACGCCACTTCGGTGGAAACGATCAACGAGGCTATGGGCAGGATAAAGAAAAGCCTGTCCTGACCGACGCCTTAACAGAGCATTAGCGCGGCCTTATATCATGGAAATTCTGGCACCCGCAGGCTCAAAAGAATCATTTATAGCGGCCATTAAAGCGGGCGCGGACGCCGTTTATGTCGGGCTTGAAGATTTTAATGCGCGCCTGAACGCAAACAACCTGAACCTCTACGACCTGGAAGTTCTGACGGGCTATGCGCATTCCCGGAACGTCAAGGTATACCTGGTTTTGAACATCCTGGTCAAACATGACGAAATAAGCGACGCGGTTCAAATGATCGCCCAGGTTTCCGGGATTGGGCTTGACGCGGTAATTGTGCAGGACCTGGGGCTGGCGCGCATCATAAAGGATTATTACCCCGACCTGCGGCTCCATGCAAGCACACAATTGGCGTGCCACAACTCTTCCGGGGCGAAGGTCCTGGCCGGACTCGGCTTTAAACGGGTCGTTCTGGCCAGAGAACTTACCCTCTCGGAAATAAAACTGATCACAAAAGCGGACAAAACCATCGAATACGAGATCTTTGTGCACGGCGCGCTTTGTTTTTCCATTTCCGGGATGTGCCTGCTCTCCTCCTTGATCGGCGGGTTCAGCGGCAACCGCGGCCGCTGCACGCAGCCCTGCCGCAGGCTCTGGCACGGCAAAAAAGCGGCCGGCTACCTGTTTTCTCCGAGAGACCTGGAATTGTTCGATCATTTAACAAAGCTCAGGGAAACGGGCGTTCATTCCCTGAAAATAGAAGGAAGAATGAGGAGCAGCGAATATGTTTACCGGGCAGTTTCCCAATATAAGACCGGCAAAAAGACAGAGGATTTCGCGCGCCGGAAATCAAGCTGTCTTTTGTCCGGACGCGACGACAAATTATTCGAACCCGGCAAAGCGCAATGCCTTGGCGTCAGGATAGGCGGATTCCCGGACTTTAAAGCAGGGGCCGGAGACCGGCTGCGCATCGTCAATCCGAAGACCGACCATAATCTTGTTTTCAAATATACCGGGGAACTGCCGGACGCCGAAGGTTTCGAAAAAGGAGATCCGGTCTATTTAACCGGCTCCGGGGATTTTGACGAAAAGGCTTTAACCAGGGAATTAGACGCGGTTTATGCCGCGCATCAGAGCAGCCACGTCGCCTGCACCGTCTTATCCAACCAATACACCAGCCTTGTCTCCGGGATGTGGCCCAGGCAGGAGCTGCAAAAAGAAAAACTTTGGTTCAAAGTCAAGAATGTCGAATGGCTGGAGCTGCTGAATTCCGGGAATATCATTTTTGCCGTTGATCAGAGCAATTTACGGAACGTTCCGGGGAAGATTACGGTCGAACTGCCGCCTTTCATTGCGGAAAGGGAAATGAACAGTTACCGCAACATCGCTGCCAAAGGATATGTTTTGAACAATATCTCCCACTTTGCTCTCGTTGGGGAAAACGCCGTGAAGATAGCGGGGCCTTTTCTGTATGCCTGGAACGCCTACGCCGCCAGGGCGCTGACGGACCTGGGGGTAAGCAGGTTCTTTGTGTCGTGGGAGGACGACACTTTGAATATCCGGCGGTTAAAGTTCCCTTTGATCGTCAATCTTTTCGGCAAGCCGGTTATCGCGCGGTCCAGGATGCTGACCAGAGAACACGATTACGGCACGGTCGTTTCCGATAAAAAAGACATCGAGCTTGAGCAGGTCATGGAAGGGAATCTGAGCGTTTTGGTCAGCAAGCTCCCCGTCATGCTCTTTAACGCGAAAGAAAAGCTGAAAAGCATAGGGATAAATGAATTCTGCCTGGACCTGAGCTATATTAAACCCTCTAAAAGCTTTTTAGAAGAGCTGATGGCCGCTTACGCGGACAACAGGAACTTCGAAGCGTCCACCAAGTTCAATTTCAAGAGAGGGGTGAAGTAGAAGCGGCTCCGCGGGAATCCCGCGTCCTGACTCCCGGTCACGGTGCAGACACCGGGAGCGCCACAGCGGACGGGGCACAGAAAGCCCGACAGCCGGCCTGGTTCCCTGCGGATGGTCAGGTAAGCCGCACGGCCAGGGCGAACAGGTTAATGAGCCCGTGGAGAAGAATGTTCACCGGCAGCCGCCGCTTTTTCTCGTAGACATACCCCAGCAGCAGGCCCACCGGGAAGACCAGCAGGATCGCCACCCCGTGGCCAGCAGCAAAGATCACGCTGGAAAAGAATAAAGCCCGCAGGAAGCTCATCTTTTTCCGCAAAGCAGCATAAATGACCCTGCGGAACAACAACTCCTCCCCTATCGGGGTGAGAACGCACATGGTGAACAGTCTTAAAGCGAATCCCGGCGGGGAAACGCCCATAACCGCTTTAATGGCCGCGTAGGATTCATTATTGCCGCCGCCCAGACGCCGGACAAGTTCGGCTTCCGCGATGCCGGAGAAACGCATAGCAAGCATCACAACCGCCAGCATAGCGCCTATTATAAGCAGATACACGGCAAAATATTTAAGCGCATCCAGGGCGTCTCTTCCGGCTTTGGCGTTCCAGTCCCGCCAGACCGCCTTAAAATCCACACCCAGGTCTTTGAGGACCCACAGGCCGAAAAGCGTGTAGCTGGCGCCCTGGATAAAAGCGCCGACTTCCGCCCGATCCAGGCCGAGCCCCAGTATATTGTCCAAAAGGCATATCGCCCCCACCGAAAACACCAGGGCCGGCACGAGCACGAACAACAAAAGTCTGAACAGGCTCCAGTAGGAATCGCAGGCCTTTATCCCGGAGAAGGGATTATCTTCCAT
>PEXO01000041.1:0-4738 GCA_002779045.1 Elusimicrobia bacterium CG08_land_8_20_14_0_20_59_10
CATAACGCATCATATCTCGGTGGGCTCCATGGCGGCCTCGGTGGCCCTGCCCGTGCTCTGCTTCTTCCTCACCAGCGATAAGCCGCATCAGCGGCCCTTCACGCTGCTGGCGCTGGCGGTCTGCGGCCTCATCTTCTACACGCATATAGCCAATATCCGCCGCATACTTAAAGGGCGGGAGCTTTCTTTCAAACACGGCGCTGCCGACAAGCCGCAAGGTCCCAAATGACAAAAAAACAAGAGGAAGAGAAGGACGAAGAAGACGAGAAAGTTGAAGTGCGCATCTATTCCATAGCCACCAGCCTTACGGAATCCATAATCTTCCTGGACGAGACCGAGGGCTCGCGCATACTCCCCATCTGGATAGGTCCGATGGAGGCGCAGGCCATCGCCATACGGCTTTCCGGCTATCCCTCGCCCCGGCCCATGACGCACGACCTTATCTTCTCAATAATAAAAAAGCTTAACCTTACGGTGGCCTGCGCTACCATAACCGACATAGTGGAGAACACCTATTACTCGCAGCTTGAGCTGAAGGACGCCGCCGGCAAGGTCCGCCTTGTGGATTCGCGGCCTTCCGACGCCGTGGCCGTGGCGGTGCGTTTCGGCTGCCCTATCTACATAAACGAACGCGTCTTTGGCAAAACGCAGGTGCTCTCAAAGCCGATAACCGAGGACGAAGTGGTAAAGTTCAAGCACAATCTGAAGAATCTCAGGCCCAACGACATCATAGGGCAGCTGCTGAACGGCAAGCTGCCTAAGGCCGAAGGGAAGGGAACGAAACCCGCAGCGGAAGAAGAAGACAAGGAGGGGGAACAAGACGATGAACAGGCTTGATCTGATACGGGAACTGACACGGCATCTTACCACGGAAAAGGACGCTAAGCTGGCGGTCTGCAAGACTTTCGATATAATGACGGAGGCGCTGCGCGAGAACCGCAAGGTGGTGATCTCCAATTTCGGCACTTTCAAAGTGAAGGAGCGCATGCCGCGCCAGATGCGCAATCCCAAGACCAACCAGCGCGTGATGGTGGGGCCGCGCCGGAGCATAAGGTTCAAACCGTCAAAAAAACTGACCATAGGACTGTAGTAAGAATCGGGAATCGGGAATCGGGAATCGGGAATCGGGAATCGGGAATCGGGAATCGGGAGTCGGGGGTCGGGAGTCGAAGTGGTCTCTGAAAAGAAATATTTAACTATACGAGAGGTAGCCCGGCGCGCGCAGGTGCCGCAGTACACTATCCGGTACTGGGAACATAAGTTCCGCCTGCTCAGGCCCCTGCGGCTTTCCAGCGGGCACCGGCGCTATACGCCGGCCGACATAGACACGCTGCTGGAGATAAAGGACCTGGTCTTTGTGAAGGGCTATTCACTGGACGGGGCGCGCAAGGCGCTAAGCGCCAAAAAGCGGCAGAAGAAGTCTTCAACGCCGGCGCAGGTCTCCGCCGCGGCGGCCAGGGCGGACCTGCTGGAAGAGATAAGGAAGGATATAAAGCATCTGCTTAAGGAGCTGTAACTTCCTTTTTGCTATAATTAGTGCCGGTTCAACCTGCCCTACCGGGGCGTGGCTCAATGGTAGAGCGTTCGCTTGGGGTGCGAAAGATTGCGGGTCCGATTCCCGCCGCCCCGATAAGGCCGACTGGCCGCCTGAGGCACACAGTGCTTTTATGCGGCACCTTCGCAGGAAATGAACCGGGACCGGCCGAAAGGCCGGTTTTTTATTATAGAATAACAGTGCGGGTATTCCAGGGAAGCGGGAGGAACAAGTGATAAAGAACGTTCTTATTGTCATTCTCATTGCCGTTCTCGGTCTTTGCCTTATGCCGGCCGGCGCCACAGCCGCGCCTTCCAAGCCCGAAGCCACAAAGCTTACGCCGGAGCAGCGCGCCAACCGGATAACCTTCAGCTTCTACGCCGAAGAAGCCGCCAAGCCGGGCAATCTCTTCTTCTCGCCGTACAGCATGTACACGGCTTTCGCCATGGCGCATGAAGGCGCCAGGGGCCGGACCGCCTCCGAAATGGAAAAGGTCTTCGGCTTTCCGGCGGCAATGCCGGCCGCGCGCGCCAGCCTGGGCGTGCTGGCAAAAGACCTGGCCGCCGCCGCAAAGGGCGCGGAGTTCGTACAGGCCAACGCTTTCTGGGCGCAGCAGGATTACAAGTTCCTGCCGGCCTATACCCGGGCACTGAAGAACAATTACGGCGCCGAGGCCAGGTCAGCCGATTTCAAGACCACCACGGAAAAGGCCAGGAAGGCCATAAACTCCTGGGCGGATAAAAAGACGAAAGGAAAGATACAGGACCTGTTCGCGGAAGGCGCGCTGAATTCGCTCACCCGCCTGGTGCTGGTCAACGCCGTCTATTTCAAGGGCGCATGGCAAGGCTCTTTTGACAAAGAAATGACCATGGAAGCCGATTTTACGCTGAACTCCGGCGATAAGATCAAAACCAAACTTATGACCTTCGGCGAGAACCCGAGGCTGGAATACGGCGAGACCGCCGAAGCGCAGCTGCTGCGCCTTCCTTATAAGGGCGGCACCCTGGCCATGCTGATAGCCCTGCCCAGGGATAAAGAGGCCATGGGGAAGCTTGAAAAAAAACTTAGCGCTGAGCAGCTGGAGGCTATGCGCAAGGCCCTGGCGCCGCAGAAGGTAAAGGTCTATCTGCCCAGGTTCACCTTCAGCTCCGGCTTCCAGCTTAACGGCCCCCTGGCGCAGCTGGGCATGCCTATGGCCTTCACGGACGCGGCCGATTTCTCCGGCATGGACGGCACCCGGAAGCTCTTTATCCAGAAGGCCGTGCAGAAGGCCTTCGTGGAAGTGAACGAAGAGGGGACCGAGGCCGCGGCGGCCACCGGCGTGGCGATGGGGCTTAAATCCATGGACTTCGACTTCGCCATGTTCCGCGCCGACAGGCCCTTCCTCTTTTTTATAGAGGACGTAAAGACCGGCGCGCTGCTGTTCATGGGCCGCCTGGAGGACCCGTCGAAATAACCCGGCTCCGGGCCGGAGATTTGCTATAATTTCGGTGTCGTAAAAATGCAGGCAGCGGCCGATTTTAGTTCAAGATCGGGGCGTGGCTCAGCTGGTAGAGCGCTCGCTTCGGGTGCGAGAGATCGTGGGTTCAAATCCCACCGCCCCGATTTTTTCATTGGCCGCCTTCGCGTTTTCCCAGCTCCTTATCCCCCGTTTTTTCCTCCGCTAACCCCGCCCCGGTTGCACTGTCAATAGCGCCTTGCTTACGGGTAGCCTTTTTAGTATTATTTAAAAGCGGCCAGGATGGAATTATGCGTTTAAGTTACAGGGTTTCCGGGAAAGTGCAGGGAGTAGGCTACCGCTGGTTCGTTAAGGAAACGGCCGCCAGGCACAGCATCCGCGGCTGGGTGCGCAATAATATGGACGGTTCGGTGGAGGGAGAAGCCCAGGGGCCGGTGCCGGCGCTGGACGGCTTCCTCAAAGAGCTTAAAACGGGACACCCCTGGGCGGCCGTAACGGGCGCCGAAACGCAGGAGATGCTGGACGAAGCGGCCGGGGAAACGGATTTTTATATTAAGCCCACCGCCGACTGACAAGAGGTTAAACATGGCAGAAGATAAAGACAGCGAAAACCCGGAAAAGGAAGACTCCGCGAAAGAGGAAAAACCCGGGAAGCCTGTCATCCCGAAAGAAAAAGTGGGCGCGATAAACATCGATTCCACCAACCAGTACATACGCAAGATAAGCACCATCGACCATAAGATCTCGCGCGAAGAATCGCACGAGCTCTGGAAGCGCGTGAAGCGCGGCGACAGGCGCGCCAAAGAGCGCATAATGGAGCTTAACCTGAAGCTGGTCATACCGATAGCCAAGCGCTTCCTTTACGCCGGGGCCGACCTGATGGACCTGATAGAAGAAGGCAACCTGGGCCTGTTGCACGCCATCGACAAGTTCGACCCCCGCAAGGGCTTCCGCTTCTCCACGTACGCCTCGTACTGGGTGGAGCAGCATGTGCGCCGCTCGGTGGAGGAAAATTCCAAGACCATACGCATACCGCCGCATGCCTGGACGGCCCTGCGCAAATGGCTTAAACAATGGGACGCCATGCACGGCAGGCTGGGCCGCGATCCGACGATGGCCGAGATGGCCAAACACATGCACTGGAACGCCAACCAGGTGCGTACCGCGCTGAACGCTTCCGAGATAGTGACCGGGCTTTCCTCCATAGAGACCCCGCTTTCAAGCGGCGGCGAAATGGACGACACCGTGGGCGACACGCTCAGGGACGCCTCCGCCTCCTCGCCGGACAACCTTATTTCGATACTGCGCCTGCACGACGAACTGAAAGAGGCGCTGGTGGAGATAGGAGACCGGGAACGCATGATAGTGGAGTACCGCTACGGCCTTACCGGGCAGACCCCCATGACGCTCAACGATATAGGCAAGAAGCTCAGCCTGTCGCGCGAGCGCGTGCGCCAGATAGAGGAGCGCGCGCTGCTCAGGCTGCGCCGCGTGGCCGCGAAGATGGGACTTATAGAGCTGGGCCGGCGGCCCGACCACGCCAACCTGCAGCCGGGCTGGCAGCAGCCCAGGGTAAAGACGGACATACTTGGCGACGCTATACCCACCAAACCGTACGTGCCGCGCAGCCAGACCAAGGCGGCTAAAAAGAAAAAGCGGGGGAAATAAAATGGAACAGACAACTTCGGCTGACCTTGCCGCCAAAATGCAGGCCATCATCCGCGACGTACCCGATATCCCCAAGA
>PEXO01000041.1:4771-6240 GCA_002779045.1 Elusimicrobia bacterium CG08_land_8_20_14_0_20_59_10
TGGCCGCCCCGGAAATTTTCACGGCGATGATCAGGCATTTCGCGGACCATTACCGCGGCGCGGGCATAACCAAGGTGCTGGGCATAGAGGCGCGCGGCTTCCTGCTGGCGGCCCCCATAGCCATTGAACTGGGCGCGGGCATTGTGCCGGTGCGCAAGAAGGGCAAACTGCCGTACAAGACGGTCAGCGCCTCTTATGCGCTGGAATACGGCACGGACACGCTGGAAGTGCACGAGGACGCCGTTAAGCCCGGCGAGAAGGTGCTGATAGTGGACGACGTGCTGGCCACCGGCGGCACGGCGGCCGCGGTCTGCGAACTTGTGGGGAAGCTGGGCGGCGACGCGGCCGGAATAGCCATGCTTATAGAACTTGAATTCCTGAAGGGCCGCGCGAAGCTTCCCGGCAGAGATGTGTATTCTTTGATAAAATACTAGTGTAGTGTCCCGCAAATAACTGGCCATTTGAAGGCTCAGATTTGAGGTGGATGCGAGGCGCGACGAACGAGCATACCGGGGGTCTGTGAGCGAGGAGCAACGAAGCAGCCGCCCAAAGATGAGCCTCCCCCGGGGGGCTGGCCGCTTTTGGGCTACACCTTTGTGGTATTACGCTAAAGTACATGTAGTACGTGTCGCTTCATGCCACTTCGGCGTAGCCCAAAATCGGCCAGTCAAATGGCCAGTTATTTGCGGGACACTACACTAGCGGCGGCCCTCTTAGTTCAACGGATAGAACGGGAGTTTCCTAAACTCTAGATAGAGGTTCGATTCCTCTAGAGGGCATCAGTTTTAAGCAACTTAAGCTGAGAGTCAGGAGTTTTTATATTATGCCTACAGAAACATGGGTAGCCAACAACAGAACTGAAGCGCCCAAAAAGACGGACAAGGCGCTGACCTGGATAAAGAAGAACCGTGAAACCTTCATAGGTTCCATAGCTATCCTGCTGGCTGTGGTCGTTTTCTCGGTCTATTTTTTCCTGCACTACCGCACCCTGCGCGATACCGCGTGGAAAAACCTTTTTGTGGCCCAGCAGGTCTCCTATAGCGGCGACATCCCCCAGGCCCTGAACCTGCTCAGCCAGGTGGAGACCACCTATGCCGGCACCAGCGCTCGCCCCTACGCCATACTCACCAAGGGCGATATGCTGTTCGCACAGGGCAGGTTCGACGAGGCCGGCGCCGAATACACCAAGCTGCTGCCCTCCAAGAACCTTGGCATGTTCGCCGCCTACAACCTGGGCAAAAGCAAGGAAGCCGCCGGGGACCTGGCCGGGGCCCAGGCGCAGTATTCGGACGTGCTCGCAAAATACCCGGACCATTTCCTGACCCCGGAAGCCCACTACTCGCTTGCCCGCGCCCAGGAACTCTCCGGCGCGAAAGACGCGGCCAGGACCACCTGCGAGAAGATAGTGCTGCTCTACCCGGAAACTTCCTGGGCCGCGCAGTCCAAGGCCCGGCTGGAAGGCCCGGCCA
>PEXO01000003.1 GCA_002779045.1 Elusimicrobia bacterium CG08_land_8_20_14_0_20_59_10
CGTGGCGGCCTCGTCCTGCAGTTCGTCCATTCTGGTGAAGCCGTCCTTGCGGGGCATCATGATGTCCAGCAGGAGCAGGTCGGGTTTCTCCGTGCGCATACGGGTGGTCACCTGGAACGGGTCGCTCACCACCAGGGTCTTGTAATTGTTCGCTTCCAGGAACATCTTCAGCAGGTCGGAGAATTCGGCGTCGTCGTCGGCCACCAGCACGGTGAGCGGTTTTTCCGGGGAGGGTTTGCCCACGGCCCTGGCCAGCGCCGCTTTTAGCGCTTCAAAATCCACCGGCTTGGTGAGATAGCCGCTCACTTTCGGCGAGGGGCCGGTGACCGCCTCCGTCCTGGGGGTCTGTGAAACTATGATCACCTTCTGGTTCTCGGTAAGCGGGTCCTTCTTCAGGTCGGCCAGCAGGTCCAGCGGGTTGAAGGTGCGCGTGAGGATGTTCAGTATCAGCAGGTCGGGTTTCCAGCTCTGTACGGCGGTCATGACCTGGGCCTGGTTGGCCGCTGCCTGCACCAGGTAGCCGTGTTCCGTCAGGAAAAAGGACAGCGAGCCGGCCACGGAACTGTCCGGTTCCACCAGAAGTATCTTTACCTTCTCCTGTTCAGCCATTCAATGAATTCTATCATTATATGCCGTCTCCCTCAAAAAGGTAAAATAAAGGCTATGAAAGTACCGCCGCGCCCGGAGGAGAGCTACTGGAAATACGCGCAGATAGGCCTCCAGCTCGCTGTCGGCGTACTGCTGGGTTTCTGGGCGGGCTACAGCCTGGACGCGAAATTCGGCACTTCGCCGTGGCTTATGCTGGGGGGGGCGGCGGCCGGGATGGCGGGCGGGTTCTACCTGACGGCAAAAGAACTCTTCAAGGAGGGGAAAGAGTAATGCCGCTCATGGACTCCGGCTGGTCCGCGCTGTTCTGGGGCTGTGCCGCGGGGTTGTTCAACGGCGCGCTGTCACGCTGGGCGCTTAAAAGGACCCTTACCTCCTCCGACGCGGTCTTTTATCCGGTCTTCGCGGGTGGGTTCTTCTACCGGCTGTGTTTCCTGGCGGCCGCGGTCTGGTTGTTGCGGAACGAAAAATATATAATTGTTATCCCGTTCGCAGCCTCACTTTTGGCGGTCCAGTTCGTTTTTGAAGCGGTTCCCCTGAAAAGAAATGGGACTAAAAGAAATACTTGAGCATCACATAGTGGACCATATCTGGTCCTGGCTGTATTTCGGCCCGCTGAAGCTGCCGGTATCCAAGCATTTGCTGATGATGGGGCTGGCTTCGCTTATACTGCTGGTGGCGCTCCCGCTCCTGATACGCAGCCGCAGCGCCGCGCTGGCCCCTTTCCGGGCCATGCTCGAGATGGTGGTGCTGTTCCTGCGCGACGAGGTGGTGGTCCCCAATCTCGGACGTAAGGGCGCCGCCTACCTGGGCTATTTCTCCACGCTGTTCTTCTTCATCCTGACCATGAACCTGCTGGGCATGGTGCCGTTCGGCGCCACGGCCACCGGGAACCTGGCTGTTACGGCCGGGCTTGCGGCTACCACTTTTCTCTTGATAAATTTTGCAGGGATAAAAGAGCAGGGGCTCTTCAGCTATCTCGCGCACATTGTTCCCAAGGGCGTGCCGGCCTGGCTTTACCCGCTGCTTTTCCCGATGGAACTTATCGGCCTGGTGATCAAGGCTTTTGCGCTCTGCATCCGTCTTTTCGCCAATATGATAGCCGGGCACATAGTCATACTCTCCTTCATCGGCTTTATTTTTATCTTCGGTTCGATAAACGCGGCGCTGGGCCTGGGCGTAGCGCCGGTATCGGTGCTGCTGGTCCTTTTTATATTGCTGCTGGAACTCTTTGTGGCGTTCCTGCAGGCTTATATTTTCACGTTCCTTACCGCCATTTTTACCGGCGCGGCGATGCACCCGCACTAGAAGAACGTTAGGGAAAGGGGCACAAAAGCTTTGCGACGGTCTTAATCTTGAACGGAGGGAGTAAAAAATGACTGACCTGACATTTATAGGACTGGGTTATATAGCCGCCGGCGTGGGCGCGGGGCTTACGCTGCTGGGTGCCGGCCTGGGCATAGGCAAGCTGGCCGCCAGCGCGCTGGAGGGCACGGCCCGCCAGCCCGAAGCCGGCGCCGCGCTGCGCACCACCATGATCATAGCCGCCGCGCTGATAGAAGGCCTCGCGTTCTTCGCGCTGGTCATCTGCCTGCTGGCCGTGATGAACTTCAGCATGCCCAAGGGCCCCGGGGCCGGCGCCGACGCCGCCCAGACGGAAGCGCATAAGTAGTCACAAGTCACAAGTCACAGGTCACAGGTGACAGGCGACTGGCGACTGGTGACAGGTGACTGGCGACTGGTGTTTTATAATATGTGACTGGAGTTTTCTATGGAAGCATTGATAAAACCGGAACTGGGCCTGACCATCTGGACCATAGTCTGTTTCGTGCTACTGGTGCTGCTGCTTTCCAAAACGGCCTGGAAGCCGCTGCTGCAGGCGGTGGCGGAGCGCGAGCGCGCCATAAAGAACGACCGGGAATCGGCCGAGACCGCGAGGGCGGAGGCCGAAAAGGTAAAAGCGGAGCTGGACGCGCGCCTGGCGCAGCTCAGGACCGAGATCCAGGCCCGCATGGGAGAGGCGCTGCAGACGGCGGAAAGGGAGAAGGAACTGCTGCTGACCGAGGCGCGCAAAAGCGCCGCCTCCATAGTGGAGTTCGCCCGCAAGGAAATTGAGGCGCAGAAACTGGAAGCCGTGCGGGAACTTAAGAACAAGGTGGCCGAGCTGTCGCTGCTGACGGCGGAAAAGGTGCTTATGAAGAACCTGGACCACCGCGCGAACACGGAGCTTTCTGCGCGCTATCTCGCGCAGGTGGAGAAAGAGCGCCCGGACCTGAAGATGAGCGCCTGATAAATGGATTACTCGGAAAAGATACTGGCAAAACGCTATGCCCGGGCCTACATGTTCCCGCAAGGCAAGGACAAGCCGCCGCATGGCGGTGGCGGTAGTCCGGCCGGCGCATCCGGTCCCGGGCCGCAGGCGGCTTCGCGCGCGCGCCTGGACGGGCTGCGCCGCGTTTTCGAGGCCGCGCAGCCTTTTGCGAAGATACTCACCCGCCCCGCCGTTAGCGTGGAAGCGAAGCTCGACGTGCTGTCTCGGCTGCTGGGGCCCGGGATAAAGGGGGCGCCGGCCGGCCTGGCCGGGCTGCTGGTGCGCAAGGGGCGCTTCGCCCTTCTGGGGGATATACTGGAAGAGAGCGTCCGCATCAACGATTCCGTCTGCGGCATGCTGCGCGCGGAGCTCTACAGCCGTTACGGCCTGTCGGCGGGAGAACTGGTGCGCATTGAAACCATGCTCTCCGGGATGACGAAAAGGAAGATAGCTCTGCGGCAGGTGATAACAGAGCGCGTGATAGGCGGCTTTGAGATAAAGGTGGGGGATGTGACGCTGGACGCCACGGTGCGCGGCAGGCTGGACGAACTTAAGAAAAAACTGCTTGGATAAAAAGGCGGAGCGATGATACGACCCGAAGAGATCACCGAAATAATCAGGAGCAGGATAGACAATTTTGTGCCCGAGGCGCAGCTCGGCGAGACCGGGCAGGTGCTGCAGATAGGCGACGGCATAGCCCGCATCTACGGTCTTAACTCCGCGCTTATCGGCGAGCTGGTTGAGTTCGAGAAGGGCGTGATGGGGATGGTGCTCAATATCGAGCGGGAGAACGTGGGCGTGGTGGTGATGGGCAGCGACGTCCTTATAAAGGAAGGCGACCGCGTAAAGAGGACCGGCCGGGTGCTGGAAGTGCCGGTCGGGCCGGAGCTGATAGGCCGCGTGGTTGACGCGCTGGGCATCCCGCTGGACGGCAAGGGCCCGCTGAACGCCAAAAAAAGGCGCCCGGTGGAGGTCATCGCTCCCGGCGTGGTGGAGCGCCAGCCGGTGAAGGAGCCGCTGCAGACCGGCCTGAAGGCCATAGACGCCATGATTCCTATAGGCCGCGGCCAGCGCGAGCTGATAATAGGCGACCGGCAGACGGGCAAGACAGCCGTGGCCCTGGACACGATACTGAACCAGAAGAACGAGCCGCCGGAAACGCGTCCCATCTGCATTTACGTGGCCATCGGCCAGAAGGAATCCACCGTGGCCCGCATGGCCAAAACGCTGGAGGATAACGGCGCCATGGAGTATTCAGTGATAGTCTCCGCGTCGGCCTCCCTGCCGGCCTCCATGCTTTACCTGGCCCCCTATTCCGGCTGCGCCATAGGCGAGGAGTTCATGTGGCAGGGCCGCCACGCGCTGATAATCTACGACGACCTTTCCAAGCATGCGCAGGCCTACCGTCAGATGTCGCTGCTGCTGCGGCGCCCTCCCGGCCGCGAGGCCTATCCCGGCGACGTGTTCTATCTCCATTCCAGGCTGCTTGAGCGCGCCTGCAAGCTTAACGACAAGAACGGCGGCGGCTCGCTCACCGCGCTGCCCATAATAGAAACGCAGGCCAACGACGTTACGGCCTATATCCCCACCAACGTCATCTCTATAACCGACGGGCAGATCTACCTGGAGTCCAACCTGTTCCATTCCGGCATCAGGCCCGCCGTGAACGTGGGCATCTCGGTGTCGCGCGTGGGCGGCTCGGCGCAGGTAAAGGCCATGCGCCAGGTGGCCGGCAAGCTGCGCCTGGACCTGGCCCAGTACAATGAGCTCGCCGCTTTCGCGCAGTTCGGCTCGGACCTGGACAAAGGCAGCACCGACCTGCTCAAGCTGGGCCAGCGCATGGTGGAACTGCTCAAGCAGGACCAGTACGCGCCCCTGCCCGTGGAGGAGCAGGTGGCGGTGCTGTTCGCCGGCACGCGCGGCCATCTCGACGATACGGAGGTGGAGAAGGTGCGGGACTTCGAGGCGGCGCTGCTGCGGTTCCTGCGCGATTCTTATGCCAACCTGCTTGCCGATATTGCCGGTAAAAAACAGCTGGACGCGGAACTGGAGGAGCGCCTGGTCGCGGCCATAGAGGACTTTAAGAAGAGGAGCTCCCGGTAATATGAAGAAATACCTTGTCACCGGCGGCGCCGGGTTCATAGGCTCCAACCTCGCTTTCGCCCTGGAGGGGGAGCGCAAGGCCGGTGTGACCGTGTTGGACGATTTTTCCTCCGGCAATTACAAGAACCTGGTCGGTTTCACCGGGGACATTATCGCCGGAGACATACGCAGCCGGGACTGGTTCGACAAGGCCGGGCCGGCGGACGCGATCTTCCACGAGGCCGCTATCACCGATACCACGGTCACCGACCAGCGCAAAATGATGGAAGTCAACGTGGACGGCTTCAGGAACGTGCTTGACTACGCGCTGAAGTCCGGCGTTAAGCGCGTGGTCTACGCCTCTTCCGCGGCCGTTTACGGCAACGGCCATTGCCCTATGCGCGAGGAGCAGACCCCGGCCCCGGAGAATATCTACGGCTTCTCCAAGGCCGTCATGGATAATGTGGCGCGCGAGTTCGCGGCCGCGCACGAAGAGATGACCCTGGTGGGCCTGCGCTATTTCAACGTCTACGGGCCCCGCGAGTATTACAAGGGCAATCCCGCCAGCATGATGTTCCACCTTTACAACCAGATGAAGGCCGGCAAGCGCCCCCGCATCTTCAAGTTCGGCGAGCAGCTGCGCGACTTTGTCTACGTAAAAGACATAGTGCGCGGCAACCTCAACGCCCTGGACGCGGAGAAATCCTGTATCTGCAACCTGGCCAGCGGCAAGCCTGGTAATTTCAACGAGGTGATAGAAGCGCTGAACAAGGCGCTGGGGTCGGACCTCGCGCCCGAGTATTTCGAGAACCCGTATTCCTTCTACCAGAACAAGACGCAGGCTGACCTGCGCCGGACCAGGGCCCTGCTGAACTACAGGCCGGAGTGGAGCCTGGAGGACGGGATAGCGGATTATGTCAAGGTTCTGAAGAAGGATTGGAAGTAACAGGGAAATCGAGGATCGGGAATCGGGAATCAAAAAAACAGGATTCCGGTTCCAAGATCCCCGATTCAAGATTCCCGATTAGCGATCCCCGATTTTAAATTTATGGCTTCATTGCGCGACATCCGTAAACATATTTCGTCTGTAAAGAGTATAAAACAGATAACCCACGCCATGAAGATGGTGGCCGCGGCGCGCATCAAGCGCGCGCAGAACGCCATCTTGGCGTCCCGGCCTTTCGCCATAGAGATGAACCGCCTTATTTCGGACCTGTACGCCGAGCTTGCCGAGGGCGATTTTTCCTGTTCCCCGGCGGCGGCCCTTTTCGAGGAGCGACCGCCCGGCGGGCCGCTCTGCCTGGTGCTGGTCACCGCGGACAAGGGGCTGTGCGGCTCTTTCAACACCAACCTGCTGAAGGCCGCCGCCGAGTGGCTGCGCGAGAACCGCGGGCGCAAGCTCTACGCCGTAGTGGTGGGCCGGAAGGGGCGGGATTTCCTGCGCCGCCTTAAGAACCTGGACCTGGAGATAAGTTTCGAACTGGTGGGGATCTTCCCCAAGGCCGGGTACGCCCACGCGCAGCTGCTGGCGGAGAATATCTTCAGGATTTACTCTTCCCGGCGCGTGGAGAGCGTTACGCTGATTTACAATGAGTTCAAGTCAATGCTGGCCCAGCGCATAGTCGCCGAGCGCCTGCTGCCGCTGAAAAGCCATATCCTGGAGGGCGGCATGGAGCCGGGCGGCAGGCGGGGGGCTGATTTTATCTTCGAGCCGGACAAGCCCCTGCTGCTGGAGGCCCTGCTGCCCCGCCACGTGGGCGCGCAGCTGTACCGGGCGCTGCTGGAATCGCAGGCGGCCGAACTGGCCGCGCGCATGAGCGCCATGGAATCCGCCTCCAAGAACGCCTCGGAGCTTATAGAGGGGCTGACCCTGCGGATGAACAAGACCCGCCAGGCGATGATCACCACGGAGCTTAATGAGATAGTTAGCGGGTCGGAGGCGCTCGGCGGTTAGGCCGTTTGATGCGCGTAGGCCGTCCGACGGCCATAGCCGGGTTTTAAGGAGCTATACATGAGCACCGGAAAGATAGTGCAGATAATAGGGCCCGTGCTGGACATAGAGTTCCCGCAGGGACAGCTGCCCAGCATATATAATGCGCTGACGGTGAAGTACACCGAGGACGGCAAGAGTAAAACGCTGACCGCCGAGGTGGCCCAGCATCTGGGCGATAATACCGTGCGCGCGATAACCCTCGGCGCCACCACGGGCATGGGGAAAGGGCTGGCGGTGAAAGATACGGGCGCGCCGGTGACGGTGCCGGTGGGCGACGCCTGCCTGGGCCGCCTGATGGACGTGCTGGGAGAACCCCAGGATTACCGCGGCCCCATAGACACCAAGGAATTTCTGCCCATCCACCGCGATCCGCCGCCGCTGACCGAGCAGAAGACCACACCCGAAATCTTTGAGACCGGCATAAAAGTGATAGACCTGCTGGCCCCCTTCATGAAGGGCGGCAAGGTCGGCCTGTTCGGCGGCGCCGGCGTGGGCAAGACCGTCGTCATCATGGAGCTGATAAATAACGTGGCCCGCCAGCACAAGGGCTGCTCCGTTTTCGGCGGCGTGGGCGAGCGCAGCCGCGAGGGCAATGATCTCTGGCTGGAGATGCAGGAGTCAAAGCTTTCCGACGGTTCCACCGTGCTTTCCAAGACCGCGCTGGTCTACGGCCAGATGAACGAGCCGCCCGGCGCCCGCGCCCGCGTGGGCCTGACCGCCCTTACGCAGGCGGAATATTTCCGCGACGTGAAGGGCAAGGACGTGCTGCTGTTTCTGGACAACGTTTTCCGCTACGTGCTGGCCAATGCCGAGGTGTCGGCGCTGCTGGGGCGCATGCCGAGCGCGGTGGGCTACCAGCCCACGCTGACCACGGAAATAGGCATGCTGGAGGAGCGCATCACCTCCACCAGGAAAGGCTCCATCACCTCCATCCAGGCGGTCTATGTGCCGGCCGACGACCTGACCGACCCGGGCGTGGCCAATGTTTTCACTCACCTGGACGCCACGGTGGTGCTGTCGCGCGCCATCGCGGAGCTCGGCATCTACCCCGCGGTGGACCCGCTTGATTCCACGTCGCGTATTCTCGATCCGCGCGTGATAGGCGCCGAGCATTACCAGATAGCGCGCGGCGTGCAGAAGATCCTGCAGCGCTACCGCGAGCTGCAGGACATCATCGCCATCCTGGGCATAGACGAGCTTTCCGACGAGGACAAGCGGACCGTGAACCGCGCGCGCAAGATCCAGAAGTTCATGTCGCAGCCTTTCTCGGTGGCGGAGAAGTTCACCGGCCGCCCCGGCAAATACGTGCCGCTGAAAGAGACCATACGCAGCTTCCAGGAGATCCTGAGCGGCCGCTTTGACGACCTGCCGGAACAGATCTTCTGGATGGCCGGCGGCATAGACGAAGTGGTGGAGCGCTCCAAGGCAGGGGTTAAATAAGCGGGCCCGGTATGGGAAAAAAGAAGCTGCTGTTGACTATCGTTACCCCGGAGAAGACCGTCCTGACGGCCCATCCGGCGGATTTTGTGGCCATCCCGGCGCTGGAAGGCGAGGTGGGCGTGCTGCCCGGGCACACCGCTATGGTGGTGCAGCTCAGGGAGGGCATCCTCCGCTATTTCTGCGGGGAAGAAAGGAACGCTTTTGCCGTGCTGAGCGGCTTCGCCCAGGTGTCCGGGGACAAGGTGCTGGTGCTGGCGGAGGCCGCCGAGCTGGCCACCGAGATAAACGAAGAACGCGCGCGCCAGGCCTGGCGCAAGGCCAAAGACATCATCACCATGAAAGGCGACCAGATGGACCTGGACGAGGCGCAGGCCGCCCTTAAGCGCGCGGCGGTGCGCATGAAGCTGGCCGAATACCGCAGAAAGCATAGGTAACCTGTGGGCGGCAGGCGCAGCGCGTCCCGGCTTTCCGGTTCCTGAAGTCCGCCGCGGATCGCTCATGCCGATGGAAAACAATACCGACCCCTCCCCGGAGAAAGCGTCCCCGGCGACCTTTCCCTTTAACCTGCAGGCCTGGCTGTTGCCCGCCGCTATAGCCCTGGCCGCTTTCATCGCCTTCTCCGGCGCGCTTCAGAACGGTTTCGTCAATTGGGACGACGACATAAACCTGCTGCTCAATAATAATTACCGGGGCCTCGGCTGGACAAATATAAAGTGGATGTTCACCACTTTCTACATGGGGCATTACCAGCCGCTCTCCTGGCTCACCTTCGCGCTGGACTATGAGCTGTGGGGGATGGACCCGGCCGGCTATCACCTTACCGGGCTGCTGCTGCATGCGCTGAACGCGGCGGCCTTTTATTTCCTGGCGCTGCGCCTGCTGAAGCCCGGCGCCGGCGGCCTGCCGGAGGGGAAAAAGTGGGCGCTGCCGGCGGCGGCGGCCTTCGCGGCGCTTCTTTTCGCCCTGCACCCGCTGCGCGCCGAGTCGGTGGTCTGGGCCACGGAGCGGCGCGATGTCCTTTCCGGCTTTTTTTATCTGCTGACGATCCTGTACTACCTGAAGGCCTGCGCCCGGGAGCCGGGCGCGGGGGGGCGCAGCCCCATGTTCTATGCCCTGTTTTTTTACGCCCTTTCGCTTTTATCCAAAGGCATGGGGGTCAGCCTGCCGGCCGTCCTGATAGTCCTTGACTTCTACCCGCTGCGGCGGCTGCCGGCTTCCCCGCGGCAGTGGCTCAACCCCCCTGCGCGCGCGGTCTGGCTTGAAAAGGTCCCGTTCGCGCTGCTGTCGCTGGCGGCCGGCGCGGTGGGCCTGGCGGCCCAGGTAACCA
Source organism: Elusimicrobia bacterium CG08_land_8_20_14_0_20_59_10 (assembly GCA_002779045.1). Taxonomy (GTDB): domain Bacteria; phylum Elusimicrobiota; class Elusimicrobia; order Elusimicrobiales; family UBA9959; genus UBA9959. Next base: position 9,760 of record PEXO01000003.1, read on the forward strand.
CCGGCGCCACCGACTATAAGAACATTGTGGACAATGTCGGCCCTGGCACCCGCATAGTGCAGGCATTTTACGGCCTGGGTTTTTATCTCTGGAAAACCATAATGCCGCGGGACCTGCTGCCGCTTTATGAGCGGGGTTTCCGCTCCCAGCCTTTTTCAACCGAATTTTTACTGCCGGCCCTGGCCGTGCTGGCCTGCACCGCGGTTTTTTTACTGGTGCGCCGCCGCCGGCCTTATCTGCCGGCGGTCTGGCTGATATATATAGCCACGCTCCTGCCTGTCCTTCAGCTGGTGCCCTTCGGGCCCTATATAGTGGCCGACCGCTACAGCTACCTGGCCTGCCTGGGCTGGGCCTTGCTTGCCGGCGGGGCCTTGCTGTCCGGCCTGGCGGCCTGCGGTTCCTCGGGAACTAAAGCGCTGTTGTCGGGCGCGCTGGCCCTGGCGCTGCTGCTGGGCTGGCGCAGCGCCGCGCAGACGCGGCTCTGGCACGATTCCGGCGTATTATGGCGGCATGTGCTGGCTTCCAATCCCGCCTCCAGCATAGCGCACAGCAACCTGGGCTGTATGCTCCTTGACGAGCAGGGGCTGCCGGCCGAAGCGCTGGGCCACTTTAAGCGGTCCATCGAATTGCGCCCGGATTATGGCTATGCCTATTACAATTACGGCAATTCCCTGGCGGCGCTGGGAGGGTTGGAGGAATCCGTGCCGCAGTTCCGGCATGCCATAAGGCTGATGCCGGATTATGCCAATGCCTACTATAACCTGGGAAATTCACTGATACGCCTTGGCAGGGTGGACGAGGCCATAGCGCAGTATAATGGAGCGCTGCGCGTGACCCCGGATTACGCCTCCGCCCGCCACAACCTGGGCACCGCGCTGCTTATGAAGAACGATCCGGCCGGCGCGCTGAAGGAGTACCGCGAGGCCCACCGCCTGAACCCCTCCAACGCGGCCACCTGCCTGAACCTGGCGCGGACCCTGACGCGGCAGGGCCTGGCCGAAGAATCAATAACCTATTATGTAAAGGCGGTGGAACTTGCGCCCGGGGACGCCCCGGCCCGGAACTTCCTTGGCCTGGCCCTGCTGGACCTTGGCAGACTGGACGAAGCCGAAATGAGTTTCCGCAAAGCCGTCCGGCTTGAGCCGGGCAACGCGGATATATATAACAACATGGGCCTGCTGCTGATAAAGCGGGGCAAACCTTCCGAAGCCGCCGCGAGTTTCCGCGAGGCCCTGCGCCTGGCCCCCCGCCACCCCGTAGCGGGCAAGAACCTGGCCTCCATCCAGTAGTGGGGTCAGACCCCACACCCCCTTGACAAGTCAACATCTATTGCTATACTATTAGGGTGCCGTCGATGGCAAGTTTTCAGGTTGGTTGGTGTAGGCCCTAAGGCCTATACACTGCTGGGTCCTAAGACCTTTGATAATAATCAACTACTGTGCAAGAATATGGCAGAGGACTTTATGAAAAAGATACTGCTCGCAACTTTAACGGCCCTGACCGTGGCCTCAATGAGCCTCCGGGCGCAGGGCGGAGCCATCGACGAGCTTTTCTCCAATTCTTCCGGGCAGTCCGTGGCCGTTTCCGCTCCCGCGCCCGTAGCCGCGGTCGTGGAGCAGAAGAAGGCCGCCGTACAGCGCGACTGGCTGGTGATGGTCCTCATAAACGGCGTTAACGACCTGGGTATACTCGGTTATGCCGACAAGAGCATGAACGACATGGAAAAAGTCGGCTCGAACGATAAAATGGCCGTGGTTGTGGAATACGGCATACTTGGCATAGCCGATCCCGCCACCCGCACCATTAAGTTTCCCAAGGGCGCCAGAACCTATTATATCGAGAAGGATGCGGACGCCAATAAGATAACCTCGCGGATAATCTCCACCCCTACCGCCTCCGATATGGGCAGCACAGCAAGCCTGGTGCGCTTCGCCAAACGGGCCATCCGCAAATACCCGGCCGCCAAGGTGGCGCTGGTCCTCTGGAACCACGGCTCCGGCCGCCTGGGCATTTCCTATGACAATGTCAGCAAGAACCACATGGAAGTGGACAAGCTGGGCCTGGCGCTGGCGGAGATAAAGTCCGTTCTGGGCCATAAAATAGACGTTTTCGCCACGGACGCCTGCCTTATGCAGATGGGCGCAGTGGCCTATGAGCTGCGCAATTCGGCCGATGTAATAGTGGGCTCGGAAGAGGTCATCCCGGGAAACAGCTATCCCTACGACACCATACTCGGACAGCTGGGGGTAAACACCCAGATGGGCGCCGAGGAACTGGGCACAGTAATGGTGGACGCCTATAAATCCTATTACTCCGCTTATGCCGCTTACGATGGCGCCCCCGGCAAAGGCCATGACATAACCTTGTCCGCCCTGCGCGCCTCGGCCCTGACCGGCTTTGTAGGCAGGCTGAATACCTGGGTGGACGCGGTGCTGAACGATCCCGAGGCGCGCAAGATAGCCACCTCACAGGCCGCCGTGAACGGCGCCTATTACTTCCGTATGAAGGATTCTAAAGACCTTTATACTTATATCAGCAGCGTGAACGCCAAGCTGGGGCTAAAGGGGCCGGGGGCGAAGAACGCCGGCACGGCGCTGCAGAACTATATAAAGAACGGCCTTGTTATACGCAATGGCGTGCTTCCGGCCGTGGTAAAAGCGCGCGGCTTGTCCGTGTATATACCGGAACTGATCTATAATTCCGCCAATTATGAAAAAATGGCTTTCGCCGCGGATTCCCTGTGGGACGATTATCTGCTGGCCATGATGGAGGACCGGCTTAAATAGCCGCGGAACTTATGCTTACCACTAAGCGTCTTGGCACAACAGGAGCGGCCCTTACAGCGGGCCTCCTCCTTCTTTGCCCGGCCGCCATGGCCCAAAAGACGCATAAGACGCCCGCCCAGCGGCTGGCTGTTTTAGAGGTCGCCATAGCCTCCGGCAACCCGGTAGCGGCCGGCGCCTTCCTGAAGGACGGCCCGGTGCTGACGCTGGCGGAAAAAGACTATGCCAAGGCCGCGCTCCTTAAATCCAAGGCCGAAGCCCTTCTAGACCTGAGAGATGTGCTGCGGATGGATTGGAACGAAGATTCGGCCAATAAGCTCAGCTCCGCGCTGGAGATAAGGATAGACGCGGACAAGCCGCTTACAAAGTTGGGCATAGGCCCCGCCCCGGAGAAACTGCTGCCCTGGATGACCAGGTATATGCCCACCGCCCCGGCTGACACTAAAAAGGCGGTCAAAAAGGCCATAAGGCAATGGGGAGTGGTGTTCGGCACCATAACCAGCACCCAGAATATGAGCTGGGGCCAGGCCACCATGATGAGCGGCAATGGCCTTACCCTCACCAAGGCCGAGTGGGAAGGCTGGACCATCCGCGAGCGCAATGCCGTGCTGGGCGAGATGATGGCCAAAGACCCCATGCTTACCATTTACAGCGACGAAGCGCTTGCCACCGGCAAGGGCGATATGAACGTGTATACCGCTGTAAGTTCCGTTAAGGCCTCCGGCGCCCTTACGCCCGAGCAGTTGGCGCAGCTTACCGGCAAGCCGCTGGCGGACCAGCTTTACCTGCTGGGCAGCTTCTTCGACGGCAGCAATATCGCCGTGAGCGATGATCTGAAGATGAAGATAAACGCCGCGCGCAGCTCCCTGCCCAAAGAGGTGCTCAACTCCCAGCAGCGCGACCTGCTGGGCTCCATGCTCAATACCGCGGTCACCACCGAGCTGAAGGGCACCAGGGCGGGCGACAAGGTGCTGGCTTTCTACGCCAAGAACGGCCCCATGAAGATAGCCGTGAAGCCCTGCGACGGGGCCTATTCCCGCTATGACCCGGCCACCCGCACCATAGTGCTGGATTCCGAAACCATACAGCAGTATATGCACATGAAGGGCTACACCGCCGAGTCGGTGATGAAGAATAAGGCCCAGCTGGCCGAGATAGCCAAATATATGTCGCCTATGGTGGTATATGAATCGGCCCACCAGGCGCAGGATGTCTGGGCCAAAAAGAGCGGCGTTTACAAGCCGCATATGCAGGAGGACGAGATAGAGGCCATGTCGCTGGAGGGGCTGTATACCAGCGAGAAGCTCACTAAAGACGCGGCTTTTAAGACGATTCTCACCTCCAGCCGTGACTTCTCCACCTACGCTTTCAAAAAAATGGAGGTCGCCACGGAATACAAGACCAGCGGCGCCAAAAAATTCGGCGCCACGGTACGCCAGCGCTATTTCTCCGGCCTGCCTTCGCTGGACGCCGCCGCCTCGCAGGTGCTGGGCGCCGTCAGCGACGAACTGGTCCGCCGCGAGGGGCTTACCCAGGAAGAGCGCGACGACATAGACGCCGCCGGGCTGTCCATTTCCGAGGCCATGAAAATGTCCCCCGGGGAGATCTCCGGTTCCGTGGGCGAAATACAGGCGGCCGCGCTGGTAAAGCTGCAGAAGGACCTGATCTCGCTGGGCGTCTATAAAAAGCATTATAGCGCCGCCGCGCGGGAGAACCGCAAGCTTAAGACCAGCTCCACCGGGAACTCCGCCGTCCCGCCCATTTTATGAACAAGCTCATCCTGACCCTCGCGGCTTTTTCTCTTATGGCCGTCACCGCCTGCGGCGCGGGCGGTAAGTCAGCCGCGGAAGCCCCCGCCGATGCCCCTGCGGAGAAGGCTGCCGGGAAAGTTCCCGCCGCCAAGCCCGGCGGCCTGGTAGAGGGAAAGGCCCCGGCCGGGTTCAAACGATACGCTATGGACAATGACTATTTTTCCTGCGACGTTCCCGCGGACTGGTTCCTTAAGCGCGACCAGGAGAACGACGAGGAATACGATATCTACGAGATAGAGCTGGTGGCGCCCAGGTCGGAGAAGACCCCCACGGCCATCTTTGTTTCCTATCATTCCAAGGACAGCGACGATTTCTCCGGCTATCAGGATTTTATCGACTGCAATTCAAAGAACGCAGCCGGGGAGACCAAAAACAAGCGCGAGAGCTATGAGCCCGTAAAAAAGACCAAGTTGGCCAAGCGCGAAGCCTTTGAGCTGTCCCGCGAGCGGCTGGTCTTCCTGCACCCGGAGAGCAAGTCCGACGAAAGCGTGCAGCTCAAAGAAAAGCATTATGTGCTGCCCGCCAAGGAAGGTTTCTACGTGCTGCACTTCACCGCCGCCAAGACCCTTTTCCCGCAATATTCCAAAGTCTTCGAAAAAGTGGCCGGGAGCTTTACGGGCAAGTACTAAAACCGTTGATCGGGAAAGGAACAGCGGGCCCCCGGGCCCGCTTTTTCCGCATAATTCTATATAATTCTATACAGCGGCACCGTTCTTTGGTGCAGGCCACCCATTCGTTGCATTTCCAGTTGGCGCATTCTCCCGTGGACGGGTTGTAATCGGTGCATTCCCGGTCGGTGCAGTATTTAGCCTGGTAAGTCTCGCATTCCCAGTCGCAGCAGTCTTTCGGGATCAGCGCTTTTATGGCCCCGGTCTCCCCGGGCCGTTTTATTCTCGCCCGCACGCCTTCCTTCCCGTAAGCCCTTTCCTTAATTTCGCTCTTTCCGCTGCTTGAGAATTTTTAGGGAAAAGCGGCCCTTCCTTTATTCGTTAATAATACGTAACTCAGGTCTCCGGTCAGCTTGTTGTCCCGCAAGTTGTAAGCGGGAATCCACCGACTCTTTGCCGCCTTTTCAGCAAAACAACATTTTCCAACCCGTCACTACATTGTCGGGATGACCTGCTATATTATTTCTACAGCCGCACTTTTTCTCTTACGTTTAAATCTAAAAACTGTAAAGTTTTATTGCGAGCATGAACGATGTTGACCCGGGATCGATGGTTTACGACGAGAGTCGCGACGGTGCGACTCTTGGAGGGGAAGCGTTTTGTTCAGTGCCTTCGCTCTTAACAGAGGTGCAGCCATTACGATTTGAAGAAGTATCCCGCACGGCAGATAGTCAGCAGTGGGACGCACTGGTAAAGCGCTGGCATTACCTGGGATATCGTAAATTGGTGGGAATGCATCTGAAGTATTTGATTTATTCCAGACGGGGAGAGCTATTGGCTGCAACGGGCTGGAGTTCCCCGGTGTGGAAACTGAAATCACGGGATCAAGCCATCGGGTGGTCCCCGTCGGAGCGTAAGCGCTTTCTGGAGAGCATCGCCAACAACAGCCGGTTTGTGATTTTCCCCTGGGTTAAGATTTCTCATTTAGCGAGCCACCTGTTAGCCCGGCAAGTTCGTTATGTGATGGAGGACTGGGAGCGCAAGTATGGCGTAAAGCTTCAACTTTTGGAGACGTTTATCGACCCGGCGCGGTTTCGCGGGACGAGTTACCGCGCGGCAAATTGGATTTATGTGGGCCGGACAAAAGGCTATGCAAAAACCAGAAACGGTTTTGAGTATCACGGACAAGCCAAGGAGGCATATGTTTATCCACTGAGCGCAAATATATCCGGGGCCTTAGGCCTCCAGCATCATCCCGAAATTACCATCGATCCTCAATATTACAAAACGCTCGCCCAGGCCGGACAAAGGAGAGCGCAAATGGCTATTACCAAGGCGGGGTGTTCAGCGTGGACGGCAGCGACTTTCCCAAGAAAGGGACCGAGTCTGTAGGCGTAGGCCGGCAATATTGCGGGCGGCTGGGAAAGGTGGAGAATTGCCAGGCGGGAGTGTTTGCCGCTTATTCCAGCGCGAAAGGGCATGCGCTCCTGGAGCGGAAGTTGTTCCTGCCGGAGCAGTGGTTTGACAAAGAGCACCGTGAGCGTTGGAAGAAATGCCGGATACCGAAGGGCACGGCTTTTAAAACCAAGTCGGAATTAGCCCTGGAGATGATCCAAGGACTGCGCCGGGAAGGGCTTTTTGAGGCGCAGTGGGTAACAGGCGATGATTATCTTGGAAGGGATTCGGCGTTCCGCAATGGCTTGCCCGAGAAAATGCTTTATCTACTGGATGTTCCGTCCAATACAAGGGTATGGAAGAAACGACCCCGGATAGATATTCCCGTATCAATATCCAAAATGGGACGACACTTCGGGAAAGCGCGTCTAAAAAAGGGGGAGCCCAAGGCGCGCAGTGTATCGGCCCTGGCGCAGGATCCCGCCTTGCAGTGGAAAACCGTGGACGTGGCCGAAGGGGCCAAAGGGATGATCCGAGCCAGGATTGCGCGGATACGAATTGTGACAAGCCGGGCCGGTCTTCCCAGAGAAGACCTCTGGCTTTTTGTTCGCAAGTCGTTGACTGATGGCCAGGTGAGATATGCGCTTAGCAATGCTTCTGAAGATATCCCGCTTCAAGAGTTGATTCGCGTGTCGATGTTACGCTGGCCGATTGAACAATGTTTCCAGGAAGGCAAAAGTGAACTCGGGATGGACCATTATGAACACCGTTCCTGGGATGCCTGGCATCGGCATATGACCTTTGTTTTTGTGGCGCAGCTTTTCCTGCTGAGAATTCGTCACCGCTTAAAAAAAGCCCGGCTCTGACGTTGCCGCAGGCGGCCTTAATGATGAAAGTCGTTCTTCCCGCGCGGATGTTCGACAAGGA
>PEXO01000223.1 GCA_002779045.1 Elusimicrobia bacterium CG08_land_8_20_14_0_20_59_10
ATGCCATAAAGCAGGTTTACGCGAAGTACCCGCACAAAAAGGCCGGCATAACGCTGGCGAACTCCTTCCCCGCGCTGGCCTTCCGGGAACGCCTGTCCGGCAAGGGAAACTGGGAAGAGGGCATGATAGTGGGCATGAGCGGCGCGGGCGTGGCCCCGATAAGCAACCTGACCATCTCGAAAGCCGTGAACCTGGGCGTGCCTATCTCCGGCAACGGCGGGCCGATGGATTACAAGGCCGCGGCGCATTTCCTGGCGCTGGGCGCCAGGTCCGTGCAGTTCTGCACCGTAGTGATGAAATACGGCTACGGCATAATCGACGAGCTTAATTCCGGTCTGAGCCACCTGCTTGAAGAGCGGGGCTGCAGGTCCGTGGGTGATTTTATAGGCTGCGCGCTGCCTGACCCCGTAACCGGTTTCATGGAACTGACCCCGGTAAAGGGCCTCCCCGAAGCGGACGCGGACCTGTGCCGCCACTGCGGCAACTGCGAACGCTGCGGCTACCTGGCCGTGAAGCTGGACGAGAACAAGGTGCCGGTCTTTGACGCTTCCAAGTGCGTCGGTTGTTCGCTCTGCACCAAGAAATGCTTCTCCGGCGCGCTCAGGATGCGCAAGCGCAGCGCCGAAGAACTGGCGGCCTGCCCGGAGTAAAATCGGGAATCAAGGATCGGGAATCGAAAATCAAAAGAACCGATCTACCGACCCTGATCTTTGATTTGCGATTTTCGACTGGAGATTAAGGATCCACCATGAAAAACATACTTATCAAGAACGGCATAATAGCGACGCTCGGAGAAAAGAACAAGGTGCTCACCGGCCAGGCGCTGCTTATAGAGAACGGGCTGATAAAGAAGATAGCCCCGCAGAAGAGTTTCAAGGGAAAATACGCCAAGGTGATAGACGCCTCAAACAAGCTGGTGATGCCGGGCTTTATCAACGCGCACATGCATTTCTACAGCACCTTCGCGCGCGGGCTCGGCAAGGCGGCCCCGGCCAGGAATTTCGTGGAGATACTTAACAACCTCTGGTGGCGGCTTGATAAGAAGCTGACCGCCGCCGATTCCTACTACAGCGCCGTGATACCGCTGATAGACGCGATCAGGAAAGGAACCACCACGATAATAGACCATCACGCCAGCCCCTTCGCTATTCCCGGTTCGCTGGCGGCGGTGGAGAAGGCCGCGCGCGAGACCGGCCTGCGCGCCTGCCTGTGCTACGAGGTTTCCGACAGGGACGGGAAAGAGAAGGCGAAGGAAGGCCTGAACGAGAACTCGGCCTTTATTGCCGCGGCCGCCGCGAAGAACGACAATATGATAGCGGGGATGTTCGGCCTGCACGCCTCCTTCACCATTTCGGACGAAACCCTTGAAGAAGCCGCCTACCGCGGGCATAAGCTGGGTACGGGCTTCCACGTGCATACCGCCGAATCGCAGGCCGACCAGCTGCAGTGCGAATCGCATCACAAACTGCGCGTGGTGGAGCGCCTGCGCGACTTCGGAATCCTGGGGCGCAAGTCCATAGCGGCGCACTGCGTGCACGTCAATGAAAAGGAAACGGATATTTTAAAGGAAACGGAAACCGCGGTAGTGCACAACCCGCAGTCGAACGCCAACAATGCGGTGGGCATAGCGGACATCACCGGCATGATGGCCAAGGGCGTGCTTGTGGGCCTTGGCACCGACGCGATGACGGTGAACATGCTCGAGGAGGTGCGCGTGGCGCTGTGGCTGCAGCATCTCAAGCGCGACCCCTCGCAGGGCTTCCTGGAAGCCGCGCAGGCGCTGCTGGTCAATAACGCGAAGATAGCCAACCGCTATTTCAAAGGCCTGGGGGAATTGAAGGAAGGCTTCGCCGCCGACCTGGCGATAATGGATTACATCCCCCCCACGCCGATGGACTCCTCGAACTTCGCGGGACACCTGATTTTCGGCATCTCGCAGAGCGCCGTGGACACCACTATAGCCGCCGGGAAAGTGCTGATGGAAGGCAAAAAGCTGAAACTGGACCTGGACGAGGCGGAAGTGTCTAAAAAGTCCGCGGAGCTGGCAAAAAAGCTCTGGAGCAGGTTCTAACCAGAAAACTGCAATTAAAGTTGTCTCTCATTGAGAAACTTTTGAATAAAAAGTATCCAGGCAATTTTCGGGAGAGAATTTGACGAGCAGGCGACCAGGAAAAACTAAGAGCCTAATGACCGAATTGCCCGGCCACCGACAGTCCTGCTTAACCGCCGACGGTTACTTCTTTTCCCGGGGCGGGGCGTTTATCTGTTTTATAGCCTCTTCCGCGGCCTTGCGCACTTTTTTGGATTTCTCCTTCGCCGCCTCCTCCAGGTCCCTCAGCGCGCGCTTGTCCTTCAACTGCCCCAGGCTGCTTGCCGCGGAAGCGCGCACATAGTCGGAATCGTCGGACAGCGCGAGCATAAGCGGGAGCAGCGCGCGGACATCACCTATCCTGCCCAGCGCCAGCGCCGACACGCCGCGCACCCCGTCGTTTTCATCCCCCAGGAGCTTTGTCAGCGGTCCGACGGCGGCGGCGTATTTCAGCCTGCCCAGCTTGAAAGCGGCCTCCCTGCGTTCTTTCCAACCTTTGGACTTCAACATTTTCAGCAGGTCCCCGGCAGCTGCGGCTTTAGCCGCCGCCGGGGCCGCGGTGCTGACCTGCGGCGGAACCGCCGGCACGGAAACGCCGGCGGTGCTCACCGGCACAGCAGCCGCTGCGGCTTTAGCCTCTGTTTTTGTTTTCTCCGGCGCCGGCGGGGCCTCCGGGGCCTTCGGCAACTTCGGGAACTTCCTGCCGAAGCGGTAATAAAAGCCGAGATTCACCACGTATTCCATGCCGCCCACTTCCACATCCTTATAGAGGCCGTGCCTGCGCTGCTTATCATTTCTGCGGAGCCGCGCTTCCCTTTATAGTGTACACTTCAGCGTCCGCGGAATCCCGAGCAAATAACGAGCATTGGCGCCTCTATATTATAGGCCGTATTACGGGTATGTCAAGTAGCGCGTTGTTACCCGCGGATTCTCAGGCGCGCGCACGCGCGCGACCTGATTCCGGAAAGCCGGCCCTGGAACCGCGCGGCGGGAGGTTTTTAAAGGGTGTAAGTGACCTTTTTCAGACCTTTTGGGTTGTCCGGATTCAAGCCCCTGGCAAGCGCCAGGTCGAGAGCCAGAAGCTTCATTTCAATGTCGGTCAGAAGGCAGTTAAAAGGGAACTTCCCTTTTGTCTGAAAAACAGCCTGGTACGGGGTGCCGCGCTCTTCGAGCGCCCTGCGGACCTTCACCAGATCCTCCGGAAGCTCCGTACCGGGGCTGAGCAGGAACACGAAATCACTGCGCGTGTAGGCCCCCACCGGCCCATGCAGGAATTCCGCGGCCGAATAGCCAAGCGCGTGGGCCTTGGCCATTTCCCGGAATTTAAGCGCGGAATCGTCGGCCACCGCATTATACGGACCGCGCCCCACAAAACCTATCATCCGCGCAGCCTTCACCTTACTGAAGAGGGCCCGCCCCGAACGGGCAGCCGCGCCGGGACCGGGGATAAGTACACGACTTCCGGGTACCAGACGCCTGACCAGGGCTATGGTATCGTCAAAATCTGTCTTTAAGAAACACCCGCTCCAGACCTGCGCGGTCCACAGCACGGACCAAAGCTGGAGTATAAAACTCTTGGTAGCGGCCACCGGCAGTTCCGGAGAGGACGAAAGCAGGATATGGCGTCCGGCCAGGCGGGCCAGCGGGTTCTTTGTAAGGTCGGCCTCGTTTGTGACGGCGACGCCGCGCGCGCCCCAGCGCATGAGCTTTTCAAGGCAGGCGACTATATCCGGGCTTTTACCCGACTGGGAAAAGGCCCAGACGGCCTGCCCCCGGAAATCCAGCGGCCTTACGGCCTCGAAGATGGAGTGCGGGTGGATAAAATTGGTTATAGTACCAGCAGAAGTTTCCCAGATATATTTGGCGAACAGCGTGGCATTGCCGGAACTGCCGCGGCCCGCCAGGTAAACCGTTTTTTTTCTGGAGCGCAGCGCCGCTTTTTTCAGTTCTCCCGCGCGGGCGGAAAAATCCTCCAGGAGGCCCGGTATCTCGGCTATATCCCGGTAGGTAAGCGTTTCTTTTATCGTCATACTTTTCACCGGCGTATCAACGGCCCGCCGTCCTTTTTTTAAGCTCCCTGAAACGCCTGATGCCGTCTTCTATATCCCGCAGGTCCAGGCCCGTACGGCCGTAATGGGCATGTTCTATAGGAGAATCGGGGCAGATATAAGTGCCGCGCTGCACTCCGCGCGGGTCCTTTTTCAGTCCCAGCCAGATAAACCAGGGCTTCAGGTCGGAAAAGTCCTTCGCCATCAGCTCCGGGCCGGATCTGAGGATGAGTCGTTCATCGCCAAATCCGTCCAGCACCGCCGCCGAATGATAGCCGGCTTCCTTGGCGGCTTCCACGTCCCGATGAGTATCGCCTATGACGAACACTTCGCCGGGCTTTATCTCCGCTTTAGCCGTTTTAGCGGCCCTCGCAACGGCTATACGGAGCATCACGCACCTGCGATGCGAATCACAGCCATAGCCGCCGAAGGCAAAATGCTTCATAAGGCCGGAAGGTTCCAGTTTTATGAAAGCCCCCTCTTTAAGGTTTCCCGTGCCCAGCCCGAGCAGCACGCCCTTCCCCGCCGAAAGCCTGGCCAGGAAGTTTTCCACACCCTTGACTTTGAAATATTTCCCGGACTTCACGGAGGCCCTGACTTCCGACGGCAGGCGGGACACGTACCTGCGCGTCAGCTCGGACATTTCCTTTTTTGTGGGTTTGCGGCCCGCGCCGGCCGCGAAGGCGTTCTCAAAATTGGCCTTATCGGTGCCGCCCTGCAGCTGGCAGGACTTGCAGGCCTCCGGATGCCCGGTCATTTCCCGCACCACCTGGTTCAGCGCCCGCGCACCCGCGCCGCCGGCATTAACAAGGGTCCCGTCTATATCGAATAGAACCACTTTCATTAGCTTTCTCCGGAACCGCTGCCTATGCTTTACCCCGGCGCCTGTAAACCATCTTCCCTTTCTTTACCGTCATCATGCACTGGTTCGCGCCAAAATAGTAGCAGAGTTCCCGGTAATCCCCGGCGTCAAAAAAAGCCAGGTCCGCCTGCCTGCCCGGGACCGCCGCTCCCACCCTGTCGCCGATGCCCAGCGCCCAGGCGCCGTTGACGGTGGCGGCGCAGACGGCCTCTTCCGGCGTCATCGCGCAATGCGTGCAGGCCGCCGCCAGTACGAACTGCATATTCCAGCACGGGCAGGTACCGGGGTTGAAATCCGTGGCCAGCGCCACGGGGACCCCTTCGGATATTATCTCCCGCGCGGGAGGGTATTTGGTCAAACCGAGGTAGAAATTGGAAGCGGGCAGCAGCGTGGCTATGGTGCCCGCCTTGCGCATGGCGGCTATATCCTCGGCATAAACATGGTCCGCGTGGTCCGCGCTTACTGCCCCCGCGGCCGCCCCCGCACGCGTACCGCCGTAATTGGAGAGCTGTTCAGAATGAACCTTGGGTTTCAACCCCAGGCGGGCGGCTTCTTTCAGGTAGGCCGCCGTCTGTCCGGGGGTAAAATAGCCCTTTTCGCAGAAGATATCGGCGAAAACTGCAAGTTTTTGGGAGGCGGCTTTGGGCAGTATCTCGGCCATCACGTAATCCAGGTATCGCTGGGCGTCGCCGTTAAACTCCGGCGGCACGCTATGCGCGGCAAGCAGCGTAGGCAGCATCTCCAGCGGGGTAAGTCCGGCGGCGGCGCGCACCGCGCGCAGCATCTTCAGTTCGGATTCAAGGTTAAGGCCATAGCCGCTCTTTACTTCAGCCGTGGTGGTCCCGCATTCGAGAAAGCGCTCCGCACGCCCCGCCAGCTGCGCGGCCATGGCCCCCGGGGCCTGCGCGCGTACCGCGCCTATGCTTGATACTATCCCCCCGCCGGCCGCCTTTATCTCGGGATAGGAGGCGCCGGCGGCGCGCATGGAAAAATCCTTAAGGCGCGGCTCGGCAAAAACGGCATGCGTATGGCTGTCCACGAAGCCGGGCAGGCAGACCCCGTTAACCTCGACCACCCTGGCTTTTTTCGCCAGGGGATGGCGCGAAACCGCCGCCCGCGGCCCGGCGGCCGCTATTACGGCGCCCTCCACAAGCACAGCGGCGTTCTTCACCAGGCCCGTTTCCCTCATGGCCGCGCCCGCGCGCGGCGCATTATCCCCGGCGAAAGTAAGGAGTTGTTTTATGTTGGTGAACAGAATTGCCATAAATTACTCACATGGATGGACAGGATACACAGGATAGATCGCAGAAATATAAATCCTGTTCATCCTGTCTATCCATGTAAATCCTGCTGTCCGGCTTCTACCTGAAATTATCAAACTGCAGCGCTATTTTGTAGTCGCCGCCGCGCAACAGGGACATTACGTTCTGCAGCTCGTCCTTGGATTTGGAGACCACGCGCAGCGTGTCGCCCTGTATGGAGACATTGGCCTTTAACTTCTGTTCTTTGATAGCCTTCACTATCTCCTTGGCCTTGTCCTGCGGTATGCCCTGCTGCACCGTGACGGACTGTTTGGCCGCGCCGCCCAGGGCGCTGTCTATCTTCTGCAGCTGAAAGTTCTTCAGCGGCAGGCCGCGCTTGGACAGCTTGGTCTGCAGCACATCATAAAGGGCCTTGACTTTATACTCGTCCGAAGAGAGCAGCATTATGGTATTCGTCTTTTTATCGAAGTTTATCTCGGACCTGGAGCCTTTAAAATCATAGCGGTTCACTATTTCCTTCATGGCTATGGCTATAGCCTCGTCCACCAGGTTATAATCTACTTTCGAGACCACGTCGAAACTGAATTCAGAAGCCATACGATTATCCTCCGGTTTAAGCAGTCACCAGTGACCAGTCACCAGCATCGGGATCTTCACGCCCTTCTTTTTGGCGAAATCCTTCGCTATCTTGTAACCGGCGTCGGCGTGGCGCATAACGCCAGTGGCCGGGTCATTGGTGAGCACACGCTCCAGGCGCAGGGCCATTGCTTTCGTGCCGTCGGCCACGGTCACCTGCCCGGCGTGCAGGGAATACCCCATGCCTACGCCGCCGCCATGGTGGAAGGAAACCCAGCTCGCGCCGGAAGCCGTATTGACCAGGGCGTTGAGTATCGGCCAGTCGGCTATGGCGTCGGAGCCGTCCTTCATGGACTCCGTCTCCCGGAACGGGCTTGCCACGGAGCCGGAATCAAGGTGATCGCGCCCTATTACTACCGGCGCTGAGATCTTCCCTTTCCTGACAAGCTCGTTGATCCGCATACCCATGATATGACGCTCCCCATAACCCAGCCAGCAGATACGCGACGGCAGGCCCTGGAACTTCACTTTTTTAGAAGCCATGTCTATCCAGCGGTGCAGGTGCGCGTCCCGGGGGAACAGTTCGAGCGCAAGCTTGTCGGTGACCGCTATGTCCTTAGGGTCCCCGGAAAGGGCCGCCCAGCGGAACGGCCCCTTGCCCTCGCAGAACAGGTCGCGGATGTACGCGGGCACGAAGCCGGGGAAGTCGTAGGCATGCTTTACGCCCTGTTTGAAGGCCATCGTACGGATGTTATTGCCGTAATCAAAAGTAACGGCCCCAGCCTTCTGCAGTTTCAGCATAGCTTCCACGTGCACAGCAATGGAATCCATAGCGAGCTTCACGTACTTTTTGGGGTCCCTGGCGCGCAGTTCGGCCGCCGACTTTATGGAAAAACCTTTGGGGATGTAGCCCCTGAGCGGGTCATGGGCGGAGGTCTGGTCGGTCAGCACGTCTATCTTCACGCCGCGGCGGACCAGCTCCGGCAGCACCTCGGCGCAGTTGCCCAGCAGCCCTATGGAAAGAGGCTGGCGCGCTTTCATGGCTTTTTGAGCCATAAGCAGCGCCTCGTCCAGGCTGCGGACCATCGTGTCCACATAAGCGGTATCAAGGCGCTTGCGTATGCGGGTCTCATCGGCTTCTATTACTATTGCTACGCCGCCGTTCATGGTTACCGCCAGCGGCTGGGCGCCGCCCATACCGCCGAGCCCGCCCGTCACGGTGAGGCGGCCCGCCAGGTCACTCCTGAAATGCTTGCGCGCCAGGGCCGCGAAGGTTTCGTAGGTGCCCTGCAGTATGCCCTGCGTGCCGATGTAGATCCACGAGCCGGCCGTCATCTGGCCGTACATCATCAGGCCTTTCTTCTCGAGTTCGTCGAAAACTTCCCAGTTGGCCCAGTTCCCCACCAGATTGGAGTTGGCGATTATCACACGGGGACAATGTTCGTGCGTACGCAGCACGCCTACCGGCTTGCCGGACTGCACCAGCAGAGTCTCGTCGTTACCGAGTTTCCTCAGGGAGGAGACTATCGCGTGATAGCAAGCCCAGTTGCGGGCGGCTTTGCCGCGGCCGCCGTAGACAACCAGCTCTTCCGGACGCTCTGCCACCTCCGGGTCCAGGTTGTTCATCAGCATACGCATGGCCGCTTCCTGCTGCCAGCCTTTGCAGGTTATCCGGCTCCCGCGCGGGGCCCTAATTTCTTTTGTCATAGCGTGAAATATCCGCCCCGGAGCTTCCGGCCCAGGGCCGTTCCTCCTTGATAGTCCTACCAGGAGCTCTTCAATTCTCCTATCTCCTTCTCCACCGCTTCCAGCACATCGCAGCGTTTGACGGCGTCGGACACGGCATTGTGGCCTTTAAAGAGCGGCCTGTCCACTTCCAGGTGCTCAACTATCTTGCGTACGGCCCCGTGCGCGGCGCGTGTGCCTTTGCCGACGGAAAATTCCCTGAAGTCGATGCCCT
This sequence comes from Elusimicrobia bacterium CG08_land_8_20_14_0_20_59_10, assembly GCA_002779045.1. GTDB lineage: Bacteria > Elusimicrobiota > Elusimicrobia > Elusimicrobiales > UBA9959 > UBA9959. The sequence continues at coordinate 8,798 of PEXO01000223.1, forward strand.
GCGCGGCGGCTATCATCTCTATGGCCAGCACGCCTTCGGCATTGTTGAGTATCTGGCGGGTCTTCAGCGCGGCATTCATACCCATGCTGACAAAATCCTCCTGGTCCGCCGCGGCCGGGATGGACTGCACGCAGGAAGGCGCGCTGAGTATACGCTGCTCGACGATGAGCATATCGGCGGTATACTGGCTGAGCATATGGCCGGAAAACATCCCCGCGCCCTTGGTCAGGAAGGCCGGCAGCCCCACGCTCAGGGCGGGGTTCAACAAGCGGTTCAGGCGCCTCTCGGAGAGGACGCTGACCATAGTCACGCCAGCGCCTACCATATCCAGCGGCATGCTTATCGGGGTGCCCTGGAAATTAGCGCCGGTCAGCACCGTATTGCTGTCCGGCAGGAAGATGGGGTTATCGGCGACGCCGTTGAGCTCGATCTCGAATTGCTTACGCGCATAGGCCAGGTGGTCGCGGAAAGCGCCTATCACCTGGGGCGTAGAGCGCATCGAATAAGCGTCCTGCACCTTAACCTTGAGTTTGCCGGTGATGAGGTCGGAACCGTCCACCACGGAGCGGATATTCGCCGCCGAAGTGATGGCGCCTTTAAACCCGCGCAGTTCGTGCAGGCGCGTGTCATAGGGCTTCATATTCGCCATCAGCGCCTCAAGGGTCATAGCGGCGGTTATTTCGGCCTGCTTGACCCAGCGCTCGGAGTCATATAGCTCAAGACAGCCCATCCCGGTTATCAGGTTGGAGCCATTTATGGCGGCCAGCCCGTCGCGGGCCTGCAGCCCGGGCACCGGTATACCGGCTTTCTCCATGGCGGCTTTAGTGGGCATGCGCGCGCCGTCATAGAAACTCTCACCCTCTCCCATCAGGGAGAGCGCCACCTGGCTCATCGGGGAAAGGTCCCCGCAGGCGCCTACGCTGCCTTTTTCGCAGACGACGGGAGTGACACCCTTGTTGAGCATCTCCACGTAGGTCCGCGTTATCTCCGGGCGGCAGCCGGAATGGCCGCGCGTGTGCACGGCTATGCGGCTCAGCATCGCCGCACGCACATGTTCTATCGGGCACGGGCCGCCTATGCCCGCCGCATGGTTGTAGATCAGATAACGCTGGAACTGCTGTACCTGCTCGTCATTAAGCACCATCTCGGAAAATTCGCCTATGCCGGTATTGACGCCGTACATTATCTCATGCGCCGCTATCTTCTTTTCCAGCATGGCCCGGCACTTGCTTATGCGTGCCACAGCCTCGGCCGCCAGTTCCACTTTCTCGCAGTGACGGGCCACCTTCACCACATCCTCGATCGTCAAAGCGCCAGCTCCCACTTTTATAGCCATACGAGCTTCCTCCTTAAAAATAAAGCCTTACCGCAGCGGGACCGCGGCACCGGTCTTCGCGATCAGGCCCTCCACGTTAACCACTCCGGCCGTTTTCAACTCCGCGGTAAAATGTTCAAAGATCTTCCTGGTCATCTCTACGTCGGAGAGAGCCCGGTGCCAGTTCCCGTTGGGGATATTCAGCGCGGCCGCTATCTCCCCCAGGCGGTTGCTCTTGAACTTCCAGTTCTTCCTGGCCAGCGAAAGGGTGTCCAGCACCGGCAGGGACGGGAATTTCAACCCCACCTTCTCGAACTCCATGCGCAGAAAACCAAGGTCGAATCCGGCGCTGTGGGCCACGAGGACGGAATTTTCAAGCAGAGCCAGCAGTCGCGGGGCTATCTCGCCGAAGACCGGGGAATCCCTGACCATCTCATCGGTTATGCCGTGTACGCGCGAACATTCGGCAGGAATGGGGCAACCGGGATTTATCAGCGCCGCAAGCTCCCCCAGCCTGTCGGACCCGCGGAAGCTCACCGCGGCCACTTCGCAGACCCGCGCGCGGCGGGGAGACAGCCCGGTGGTTTCCACGTCGATGAAGGTGAACCGCGCTTCCTCTATCCCGAGTTTGGCTATGGTGTTGTTCATGTGAGCAGGGCGCTTACAGGTTAAGGGAGCCGTAATAGATATACCTTGTCCACAGCCCGAGGCCGCAAGTGATCGCGATACTGAGCGCAATGTTCAGCCTGGACAGGTCTATGATGCGCTTCCTGCGTACGTAGAAGATCTGGAACACCCAGGCCAGGGCGAACGGCAGCCACCAGAGGCCGTCCACAAAAAAGAAGGACCAGAGCACCAGCCGCTCGAAAATAAGGAAATACTTCTCATCGAAGCCGGGATAGGCCTTGCCGAAGAACTCTTTCTCGATGAAATAGATAAGCACGGTAGATACATGCGAGACGAGCACGAACATGCACGCGATGCCGGTCCATTTTTCCGCCAGGAAAACACCCGTGTCGGCCATGTTCACCGGGGAGATCATGAACAGCACATAAACGTGCAGCAGCTGGTCCACGAGAAAGCTCACCGTGCCGTCCTTGTAGCGAAGCTGCTTCATGCTGTGGACGCGCAGCTGGTCTATCACGAAGTGAAAGATGAGCATCAGCGCGGCCGCCCCCCAGCCGTTGACGGGAACGGGGCCGATGTGTATCCACGTCTGCGTCAGGTACGGCCAGGTAAGCACGATGGAAACGAAGAAATGCGTGAGGCAGTGCAGCAGCATCCCCCACACGTTCTTGCGCTTCAAGCGGTTCACCACGTCGAACTGAAGCGTGAAATCCGCCAGCAGGTGCGACAGGAACATACGCCAGAATATCATCATTTAGCCCTTCGACGTAAGATTAAAGGATTTGTCCCAGTCTTTCGGCGGCTCCTTAATAAATTGCTGCGCGGTCTCGATGTAGAACTGCGAGGGGCCGTCCCCGGGGCGGGCCGCCAGCGCCTCCTTGAAGTCTTGCAGCGAACCGGCATAGTCGCCCTTGAAGAACTTCTCCTGGCCGGCCTCGTAATGCTTGAGCATGGCCGCCACTTCCGGCGGCGCCTCGCCCTTGCGGGCGAAGGGTTCGTAAACTTTAACCGGGATGGCTTTGCCCACCACGCGGATGCTGCCGAGGTAGCGGTGGTCGAAGGAGTCCTTCAGGTCCGCGAAAGTCATCTCGCTGGTCATGATCTTGGAACCGAAGAACTTGTTGGCGCCCTCCATGCGGGAGGCCATGTTCACCGAGTCGCCCATCACCGTGTAGGAGAGGCGGGACCTGGACCCCATGTTGCCCACTACCATCGGGCCGGAGTTCACGCCCACGCGGCACTTGGGCTTTATGGTGAACTGCGTAAGTTCCTTGTTCAGACGGGTCAACGCGCTCTGGCAGTCGATCGCCGCCATCACTCCCAGTTTGCGGTGGTCCGCCTGGTCCAGCGGGGCGTTCCAGAAAGCCACGACGCAGTCGCCGATGTACTTATCCACGGTGCCGTCGTGCTTTAGCACCACGTCGGTAAACGCCGACAGGTATTCTACGAGCATCGCGGTCAGCTCTTCAGGGGACAGTTTTTCCGACATCGTAGTGAACCCGGCCAGGTCCAGGAAGAAGGCCGTCATATCGCGCTTCTCGCCGCCCAAAGACAGTTTGGAAGGGTCCCTGGTGATGATCTCCACCACCTTGGGCGACAGGTACTGGCCGAACGTGTTCTTTATCCATTTCTTTTCCCTCACCTCGGAAAGGCCTTTGTCCACGGTCACGTAGACGAAAGGGAGAAAGAAGGAGAGCATAATGGAAATGAAGGGAGTGGAGTACAGGTTGCACAGCAGCACATAGTCCAGGACGAACATGGAGGCCATTATCGCCGAGGAAACGGAAACCAGCATGGTGAGAGAATACCTGGAAAGGTAGACCGGGATCCAGGGCAGCAGCAGCATCATGAGCGCCAGATAACCGGCGCTTATGCTCTTGAGGAAATCATTGAACATCAGGTTGTCGATACAGGTTGCGTGTATCTCCACACCGGGAAAAAGAGTGGAGAACGGCGAGGGAAAATGATCATAGGTGCCGAGCGCGGTGGAACCGACAAGAGTGAGGCCGTCCTTCAGACTGTCCTTTTCCTCCTGACTGAGCCTGCCCTCGATGATATCGGCCACGGAAATATTCCGGAACGTGGAATCCGTCTGGTTCTTGGGATTCTTGTCCCAGCCGGGATGCGACTTCCGGTAAACCGGGTGTCTGTAATTGAGCTTCATCGGCGCGACGCCGTAGCGCATTTCGTACTCCAGCAGCGAACCGCCGGTATAAATAGTGTAGGTGGCCATGCCCAGCGAAGCCAGCTTTACCTCGTCGCAGGCCGGGCTGCATTTAAGCCTGCCAAGCCCGGATTTCCCGTAAAGGAGGGCCGTCTCCTCAACGCCGTCCATATCCTCGTCCCGCGTCGGGAAGAAAAGAAAGAACTTCCTGGCGTGGCCGTCGTTGTCAAGGCTTACGTCGGAATTGGGATACGCCACGTAGGCGCTGGCCTGCGCCACGCCCTTCATAGGCTTCTTTATGGTATAGCGGTCCCGCTCGATGGCCAGCAGATTAACCACGATGCCCGCCTTTTGCGACGAAGAAAGGAATTTCCTGTCGTTCTCCGGAAAATCCCTGTCCGACTCGAAGAACATCACATCCATGCCTATGGCCTTGACCCCGAGCTTCTTCAGGTTGTCGATGAGCAGGCCGTAATACTTACGTTTGAACGGGAAACCGTACTTATTGACGGTATAATCGTCAATGGCCGAGATCGTGACCTTGTTGTCCGCCGGTTTGTTTATGTATTTGCCGAACGCGAAGGTATAATCGCCGTCTTTCGTGAACGGAACCGACATATACATGGGGAAGATCTTGCGGACGTCGCTCCATTTATTATCGAAGGACTTGACCCCGTCCATCACCTGGGCCAGGAGTATCCAGACGAGGGAAAAGACCACCGCGAAGGTGTACAGCGCCTTTTGCCCGGATTTTTCCGCTTTTTCTTTTTTTCCTGCCATATTCAGCCCCTTGATAACTCCCGCGCGTTCCGCGCTAAATTATAACACTTTGCCGGGCCGGGCCGGTGCAGGGGCCGGTAAATGACCGGACACTACGCCAACCTGATAAAGAATACGCTGCCGCCAGCGGCCCCGGATTCAGCCCAGATCTTCCCGCCGTGCAGGTCCACTATCCTGCGCGCGATGGCCAGCCCCAGCCCGAAACCGGCTTCGCCTTGCGACTGACCCAGCCGTTTATATTTCTCAAAAATGTTCTCCAGCTGCTCCGGAGGTATGCCCGGACCGGTGTCTGCCACGGAAAAAAGCAGGCCGGGACCGTCCTTCTTCACGGAAGCCGTAACCTTTCCGCCGGCGGGAGTAAATTTCCAGGCGTTCGATACCAGGTTCTCTAGCGCCCGGCGCAGCAGGGCGGAGTCGGCGGAGAACATCTCCCCCTTCGCCCCGGAGACGTCAACCGAAAAAGCGACGCCTTTTTCATCGAACAGCGGTCTGAAGCTTTCCGCGGCCAAAGAGAGGAACTCGGCGGCGTTAATTTTTTCCGCATCGGGCTTGAGCTGGCCCGCTTCCATCCGCGAAATATCAAGTATATTCTCCAGCATCTTGAAAAGCCTGTCGCTGGACTGCCTTACGCTTTTCACATATCCGGCCTGTTTGGCTTCCGGAGGGAATTCCCTCTCCAGCAGTTTTATATAGCCCTGCATAGTAAGCAGCGGAGCGCGCAGGTCATGCGCCACCGAATGGAAGAACTCTTCTTTAACCTTCTGCAGCTCCCGCTCAAGGGTTATATCGCGCAGGACCATAAAGACCGCCGGGGTCTGTGTCCTAGATGATAACGTTTGAAGACTGACCTTGAAACACTTCCTGCCTTCCGACAGTTCCAGCGCTATCACCCCGTCAGGGGAAACGGCTCTGCTGTAAACCAGCCCGGCGATCTTTTTTCTCAGGGACTCCCCACCGGCGCCGTCGGCGCCCCCGATGCCCAGCAGGGTTTTCGCGGAAGAGTTGGCGTAAAGCAGTTCGCCCCTGAAGTCGAAAAGAAGGATGGCGTCATGGATGAGGCTTATCAGCAATTCCAGCTTCTGCTTTTCCTCGAACACCTTTTCCACCTGTATGCCGTGATAGCGGTCCACCTCGCGCATCATGGAATTGAACGCGGCCAGCAGCTCGTTCAACTCGGCAAATTCTGTTTTTTCCGGCACCGGGGTCTTAAAATTCCCGTCGGAAACCCTGCCCGCCCCGGCCAGAAGCGCCCCGAACGGCCCCAGCAGGCCGCGGGTGAACAGCAGGGCCGAAAAATAGAAGGTGGTAGCCACCGCCAGCAGCAGGAAGGCCATGAGCCAGGTGATGCGGTTTATCCCGGAAAAAGCCTCGGCGCGGTTCTGGAGAGCCACGCAATAAAGCCCGAAACCGCGCACCTTCGTGGCGGCGCCCGTATACACGCCCTTTTCCCCCTCGAATTCGAAGACAGGCCCCAGCCCGGTCATATGCGCCAGGTCCTGCCGGTCGAATTTCTCAAGCGAACCGGAAAAAGCCAGGGAATTACCTTCCGGATCGGTCAGCAGCAGCCCGCCGGAGGCGCCGAGACGCTGGGAACGCAGCTTTTCCACAAGGTCCCGCAGGTTCACGGCGGCGAAGGCATAATAGCCGCCCCCCAGCGGATAGACCAGGCGGCAGATAGGCATGTCGAAAAGGACCTCGAACTGCCCCATAGCCGGGCGGCCGCCGGCCGCCGCGCTGCGGAAAAGCTGGTTATTGCCCAGGTCCAGATAGCCCAGGAAGCGCTTGAGTTCCGGCCGGCCGCTGCTGAACAGCTCCCTGCCGTCGGCCCCGGTAAAAGCCATGTATAGGAATTCGGGGTTGCGCTTTAGAACCCGCTCAAGGCTGTCCTGGGTGACGTACGTGGTTCCCGGATCCCACATCCTCTCCAGGCGGCGGGAGATATCCTGCGTCTCCCTCTCCACGATGAGCGCCCCCATCTGCGAGACGTTCTGCTCGAAAGCGGCTATGTTCTTTTTTGCCTGGGCCTGGTAATAGTACAGAAAAAAACCCGCCGGCAGGAGCGGTATAAGCCCGGCGCTGAAAAGGACAAGGAGAAGACGGTTGAGTAAGGTCACGATAAATAGCGCGAACACTGCACGGCGGCGGTCCTTCCGCGTTACGCCGGCTGGCTACTTCTTTTTGAGCGCCTCCGCAAGCCTGGGCGCTATCTCGTGCGCGTCGCCCACTATCCCGTATTTCGCCACATTGAAGATCGGCGCGTTGGGATCCCTGTTGACGGCGATTATCACGTCGGAAGCCTTCATGCCCACTATGTGCTGGACGGCCCCGGAGATCCCGAACGACAGGTAAAGCTTGGGCGAGACCGTAGTGCCGCTCTGCCCCACCTGGTGGGCTTTTTCCTTGAAGCCCAGGTCCACCGCCGCGCGGGACGCGCCCACTACGCCGCCGAGCAGCTTCGAGAGTTCCTCGAGCTGCCTGAATTTTTCTTTGGTCTTCATGCCGCGGCCGCCGGATACTATTATTTTCGCGTTCTCGATTTTCACTCCGCCGCCGCCGTGGGACATCTTGCGCTCCAGCACCTTGACGCGGCGCAGGCTTTTATCGATCTTGGCCGCTTCGCGCACGATCAGCGCGGTGCGGCCGTGCACCGGCTCGCTCAGTTTCATCACGTTGGGACGCACGGTGGCCATCTGCGGCCTGGAATCCGGGCTCAGGATATCGGCCATGATATTGCCGCCGAAAGCCGGGCGCGACTGAAGCAGAAGCCCGTCCTTTATGGCCAGCCCGGTGCAGTCGGCGGTAAGCCCCACATAAAGGGCCGCGGCCACGCGCGGGGCCAGGTCGCGGCCCTGTATGGTGGCGCCGTAGAGCATGACCGACGGCTTGTGGCGGTTTACCAGCGAAACCATGACCGTAGAGAAGATGTCCGTGTTGTACTCAAAAAGCTCGTCGTGCTCCAATATATAGATCTTGTCCGCCCCGTAAGCGCCCAGCTCCTTGGCATAGCCGCGGTCCTTGTCGGCGAGGAGTACCGCGCACAGGTCCTCTTTCAGTTCGTCGGCCAGTTTACGGCCGGCGCTCAGCAGCTCAAAAGTGACGGGCTTGATCTTCTTAGGATGGGTTTTGTCCCCTGTTTCCGTTAATTCAACATAAACCCAGACGCCCCTGAAGCCGGAATGGTCGCGGTGGGAGGCTTCTTCGCGCGTTATGACGATGGCCTGCAGCGGGCAGATCTGCACGCAGGCGCCGCAGAGCGTGCAGGCCTCGTTTATAACGGCCAGCTTGTCGATCATATTCACCGCGGCGAACGGACACACCGGCACGCATTTGCCGCAGCCTATGCATTTTTTAGAAACTTCGATCATAGGAATCCTCTCCTTAACAATTGGTAAAGCGGACTAGAACCCCATGGACAGCGTCAGCCTCTGGGCATTGCCCAGTTCGCCGTACGG
>PEXO01000110.1:0-1060 GCA_002779045.1 Elusimicrobia bacterium CG08_land_8_20_14_0_20_59_10
ATGGCCTCCGCCCCGGAAGCGGCGGCGGTGCAGGCATGCCGGCCGCTTTCAAGCGCGGCCTTAAGCACATAGCGCGTATCCGCGTCGTCCTCCGCTATTAAAATATTTCCCATTTATTGATCACGCCGTTTTACTGAAGCGCAGGCTTACCAGGGCTCCGCCCTCCGGCGAGGAAGCCACAATTATGCGCCCGCCGTGCTCGTCAATTATCTGGCGGGCCAGGTACAGGCCCAGGCCGGTGCCGCTGTCTTTTGTGGTGAAAAAAGGCTGGAAAAGATTTTCCAGCATGGCGGGTTCCAGGCCGGGGCCGTTGTCGGAGATGGTTAAAAAAACCTCTTTTTCCGTCTCAAGCCAGCCGGAACTTATCTTTATACAGCCGTCGCGCACGCCCTCAAGCGCCTGGGCGGCGTTGTTAACCAGGTTATAGATAACGCTGTGCATGTAATGCGGGTCAAGGAAAACCTTGGGCGCTTTTTCAAATTTTTTCTCCACGCGCACCCTGGCCGCCTTAAGCGAACTATCAATAAGCTCAAGGGCGTACTCGGCGGCGTCCGCAACAGGGTAGGGCTCAAGGCGGCACATGCCGCTGCGGGAAAAGTCCAGCAGGGTCTTCACTATCTTTGAGGCGCGCCGGGCATTGCGTTCTATCAGCTCGACGCCAGTCCTGACAGCCTCGGGCTGGCCCTCCTGCGCGCGCAGCAGCTCCGAAGTTGAAAGTATAACGTGCAGGGGGTTTTTTATGTCGTGCGCGAACATGGAGGTAAGCTGGCCTATGGAGGTGAGGCGCCCAAGCTTGCGGGCCGCGTTCTTAAAAATATGCGGGTCTTTCAAGGCGGACCACTCATCTGGAGAAACAGGCGAGAGGTAAAGGCAGAAGCCGTTTACGGCGCCGGCCTCGTCCTTTAGCGCCTGCGCCGTGAGGAAAAGCCTTGCTATGCTTTTATAGGCGGTAAGCATGTAGAACCGGCAGTTGCGCACCACGCCGTTGCGGGCGGCCAGTTCCGCCATCTCCGAGAACTCGCCCAGATCTTTGGGCAGCACCAGCGCCGCGGCCGTTTTC
>PEXO01000110.1:1087-5270 GCA_002779045.1 Elusimicrobia bacterium CG08_land_8_20_14_0_20_59_10
AGAAGCTTAAGGGCGCTGTTGTTTACCAGCAGAACCGCAAGGTTCCGGTCCAGCACCAGCATGGGCTCCTGCGCGTTGAAGAACACCGCGTTAAAGAGACTGCGCTGAAGTGGATTTAGAACGGCGATTTCTTTTTTATTGGGCATAATCCGGATTTAGTCCTGTACAGGTTAACGCTGCGTCTTGAAACGCGCATACCGTAAACGGTTTTGAGGGATATGGCCACTTCCCTGTCGGTCATCTTTTTGTCGCCCTCTCCCAGAATTTCCTTTATCTTACCAATTATAAACCCTTTTTTCTGCCTGAAGAAATCTTTCAGCTTTATTTCCCCGCCCCAGGGGGCCATTATGGTTTTGGCGGCTATAAGCCTTGAGATGGTGCCGGGGTTTAAGCCTATGCGCTCAGCAAGCCCCCGCTGGCTTAACGGTTTAAGCGGCGCTCTTTTCAGCAGGAAGGCCGCCTGCTCTTCAATTAGCGCTGTCAGCATGCGGTGAAAACCGGATTTACGCCAGGCTATGCGCTGCGCCCGGGCCGTAAGGGTGCGCGCCCTGGCCGCCTCTTCCCGGCTGAACCCGCCGCTACGTACCAGACGCGAAAGCGCCGCGCCGTCTATGCTGTAGGCGCCGCGGAAATAGGCCGGGTGGGTATAGGCCACGCAAAGCTTTTCCCCGTCGGCATCTATCCTGGCCACGCATCTTACGAACAGCTCCGGCAGACGCTCAACAGGGATGCGCTCATGCGCCAGCAGGAAAGAGTCCACGAATATCCGCAAAGCCTCTACCGCCCCGACCGTGAGACCGCAATCCCGCGCTATCGTTGCCGCCGGCACGAAGGTTTCGGAAAGGAAGTACCTTTCAAATTTTTTCACTCCCATCTCCTGCGCTGTTTTTGTCATTTCCGGGCGGGAAGAAAGCCATTCCCCGGCCGTGCCCCCGGCGCCGGCGGCGGCGGCCATTGTCCCGTCGGAAGCGGCCATAACAAATGCGTAGGAGGCCCCGCTCAGGCGGCGCCGGCGTACCGGCGCCCGGCCGTCGGCGCCCGGCAGGAGCAGCCTGATAAAGAGCGGGTCCGCTTCAAGTTCGGAGGCAAGACGCAGGAAATCGCTTTCTTTTTGGGCAAGCAGCGAGAATAGCCGCAGATCCTGACGCGGCAGCGCGGCTTGGGAGAGTTTTATGTCCGTTTTTTGAGCTTTCCCCACTGTAGAATCCCTTTAAGGTATTATATCAACTTTCGCTCCATACGGCATTTTCAAAAGCGCCGTCGGGCAATTTGACACGGGGTCTTAGGATTGATAGATTACTGTAAATCCGGACTTTTCAGCGCAAAAAACCGCCATGTTTTTTCCAGAGAAAGCCGCGGGGAACCAGCCGACGCGGAGCGATAATTCACATGAAAACGATGCCTGCCGAAAAAAAGAAGATAACCCTCAGCGAAAACCAGGCCAAGGTCATAAAGGACAAATACCTGCGCGAAGACCGTTGCGCTGAGGACCTCTTTGAAAGGGTTTCGCATAATATAGCGCTGTCGGAACTGATCTTCCACGCCAAGGCGGGGGAATGGGGAATCTACGACGGCGTACGCATGCGCCTGCACGAGGACGGCGCCAGCGGGGAAGGCGGCCGGTCGGTCCTGTTCCATGAAGGAATAGAGGAGTCGTCCGGTCGCGAAGCCAACTTCCTGAAATTCGTGGAAAACCTGGAAAACACTTACCGCGGCGTGGAGGCCGCGCGCGCGGCGGTAGACCGGCACGCCGCCGAATTCTACAACCTCATGGCGGAGTTCGACTTCCTGCCTAATTCCCCCACGCTGATGAACGCCGGGCGGGAACTGCAGCAGCTTTCGGCCTGCTATGTCCTGCCGGTGCCGGATTCCATGGAAGGCATTGCCAAGGCCCTTACCGCCCAGAGCCTGATACAGAAATCCGGCGGCGGGACCGGTTTTTCCTTCTGCCGGTTGCGCCCGAAAGGCGATGTGGTAAAGAAGACCAACGGCGTGGCTTCCGGGGCCATCTCCTTTATGAAGCTTTTCGACAAGCTGACCGACGTGGTGAAGCAGGGCGGCGCCCGCCGCGGCGCGAACATGGGCATATTGCCGTACTGGCATCCGGAAATTAAAGAGTTCATCGCGGTAAAATCACAGCAGGGTGTGCTGGAGAACTTCAATATCTCGATAGCTCTCGACGACAGGTTCATGAAGGCCGTGGAAACCGGCGCCGGTTACGACCTTAAGAACCCGCGCACGGGGGAGACGGCCGGCACCGCGAAGGCCAGGGAGATCTTCAACCTCATGGTGGACTCCGCCTGGACCACCGGCGACCCCGGCATAGTCTTCCTGGACCGCATCAACGCGACCAATTCCAACCCGACCCCGGCGCTGGGGCAGATAGAATCCACCAATCCCTGCTTTGCCGGTTCAGTCCGCTTGGCCACAGACCGCGGGCTTTTAACTTTTGAGGAACTTTTTATTGACAAGAGTGGGATAGCGGTAGCCACCGACAACAGGGTTTTGGACATTAGCGCGGCGCAGACAGGAGGCGCAATAGCCGTAGCCGCCAGAACCACAACGGGTGTCAGCCTGAGGCATGCGGTCCCGGTCTTCAAAACCAGGAAGGATTGGCCTGTTTTTATGCTGGAAACGGAACATGGTTTTGAAGTTACAGCCACAGAGGACCACAAGTTCTTCACTCCGAACGGGACCATAGAGCTTAAAGACCTGAAACCCGGCGACCCGATATTAATACAATCCGGCCCCGGGGCCTGGAATCGCAATTACGATCTACCCCCCTTTATAGCTGAAAACAAGCTTAAAGCGAGGGCGGAGCGCGGCGAGGCCAGGCTCCCTAAAAAGTGGTCCAGGGAACTGGGCGAGCTTCTGGGTTGGGTAACAGGCGACGGTTGGGTGAGCGAAGAGAAGCCGCAGGGACGCCATGTGCCTAACTACACTATCGGGCTTATGTACGGCGACGAGGAAAAAAAGATCCTGGCTCCCAAATTTCGCGCCCTTATAAAGCAATGGACCGGGCTTGAGGGTTCCGAAATAGACCGGAACGGGACACTGGCGCAGTACTATAAGTCAGGCCTGTATTATTTCTTAAACTCGCTCGGCGTCCATGAAAAAGACGGCAGGAGGAAGCGGGTACCGGAAGCCCTATGGAGCGCTCCGCGCGAGGCGGTACTTGGGTTCTTATCGGCGCTGTTTACGGCGGACGGAACGGTTAATATTTCACGACGGGTTCACTACAGTTCCATCCGGCTGGCCAACAGCTCAAAGAAGCTGCTTCAGGACACCCAGCTCCTTCTCCTCAATGAAGGGATCGTCTCGCAGCTATATCTCCGCCGCAAAGCCGGCAAGAGGCTAATGCCCGACTCCGGGCGAAATCCGAAGCTGTATTCTTGTGGCGACCAATACGAGCTTGTAATCACCCGCCGAAACCGCGCGCGCTTTCTGAAAGAAATAGGCTTCCTGACTACGGCAAAACAAAGCAAGGCTTTGGCTTTTGAAAATAGTCTTACGCGCGGCGCATATCGGGAGTCTTTTACAACCCGGGTAAAAGCCATCAGCCCGGCCGGCCGGACCGATGTCTACTGCACCACAGAGAACGAAACCCACAGCCTCATCGCCAATGGAATTACCGGCGCTAACTGCGGTGAACAGCCGCTGCTGCCCTGGGAGTCCTGCAACCTGGGCTCCATAAACCTGGCCACCCACGTCTCCGGCGAACTGACGCGGGGAAAGATAGATTGGGAACACCTGTCCGAAACCGTCGCCAGGGCTGTCAGGTTCCTGGACAATGTTATAGAGATAAACAACTACCCGCTGGCGGAAATAGAACGGATAGCCAAGGGCAACCGCAAGATAGGCCTGGGAATAATGGGCTGGGCCGAGGCGGCGGTCAAACTGGGCGTGATATACGACAGCCCCGAAGGTCTTAAGAAAGCGGAAGAGGTGATGAAGTTCATTAACGACAAGGCCCTGGAAGCCTCCGAAAAACTGGCTAAAGAGCGCGGGGTCTTCCCCAACTGGAAGGGTTCCATCTATGATACCGAAAGCAGGCACTTCCGCGGGGTCTCCGCCAGACCCCGCAACGCTTCACGGACCACCATAGCCCCCACCGGGACCATAGCCATTGCGGCCGGGCTGCAGGGCTCCGGCATCGAGCCGTTCTTCGCCATAGCTTATACGC
>PEXO01000428.1 GCA_002779045.1 Elusimicrobia bacterium CG08_land_8_20_14_0_20_59_10
CGCCACCCGGAACAGTCTCATTTTAGCCAGCGAAACCTCCGTAAAAGCCATAATAAGGGCGAGCGCCGCAAGTTTCAGGGCGAACACCAGCGCCCCGGCCGCCGCGAGCGCCGCGCCGCAACCGGCAGGCAGAGGCAGGGGGAAAATGACTCCGGCTATAAGCGAGAACCAAAGCATCTGCCTGATGTGGGAGGCGTATTCGAGAATAGCGAGCGACCGGCCGGAATATTCCAGCGCCATCGCCTCGTGCACCATGGTAAGCTCGAGGTGCGTTTCCTGGTTGTCGACGGGGATGCGCGACGTTTCGGCTATTGTCACGATGAACAGCGCAAAGCAGGCGGTGAGCGAAGAGGCGCGGAAAGCCCCGACGCCGGCTATGGCGGAGGCGGAGGTGGAGCCGGCGTTCAGGGCCAACGCAAAAAAAGAAACGAGCGCAGCCGGCTCGGCCAGACTTGAAATAAACATCTCGCGGGAAGAGCCCATGCCTCCGAAAGCGCTGGCCGCGTCCATGCCCGCGAGCGCCATGAAAAATCTGCCCAGCGCGAGTATGAAAAGTATGGCCACTATGTCGCCCATGGCGCCGGCCGCCGAGGGGCCGCCGAAAAGCGGGACCAGCAGCAGCGCCGCCGCCGCCGAGGAGATCACCACGTACGGGGCCGCTTTAAACAGCCATGAAGCGTGTTCGGAAATAACTTCATCGCTTTTGCCCAGGAGCTTGAAAAAGTTCCAATAGGGCTGCAACAGCGGGGCGCCCCGCCTCATCCTGACAAGGTTTTTGATCTTTTTAATAAGTCCGCTGACCAGTGGAGCGGCGGCGATGATGAGCAGAACCTGGATAATACGCGGTCCGTGTTCCATATTCAGAATTGACCTCTGAAAACAAGCAGCGCGATTATGGTCACAAAAATATACGCAAGATAGAGATGGATGCTGCCCGGCTGCATCCTCCTGACCGTTTTTGCCAGCTGGAAAGACGCGGACACCGCCGGCTCATAGAAGAAGGTCCTGAAAAACGGCGTAGT
>PEXO01000348.1:0-2233 GCA_002779045.1 Elusimicrobia bacterium CG08_land_8_20_14_0_20_59_10
ATATAGACATTCCCATTAAGGGCAGTAAAGAACTCTTTGTCCCCGGCGGCAATGAAGGCGCGCTGCTTTTCGTCGGAAAACTCGTAAAAATCGCGTTCAAGCACGGGGCTGGGAAGGAAACGGAAGATCACATTATAGCCCGCCTTCACTAGTTTGCGGTGTACGGCTTCCCCCAGTTCCCGGCCTTCCAGGTCGCAGCGCAACAGAACGGAATCGTATTTTTTTATGCCGGGACGGGCGGTCTTCAGTCCCCAGATAAGCGCGTCCGCGTACTTTTCCAGCTGTTTTTGGGTATATATGCTCATTAGAGGCCTCCAGGCAGCAGTATCCGCAACGCCTTAATTATATTTTATTTTGACGATTGTCTGGGCCCATATAGGCCCTTAGGCCCTTTAAAGCGGCGGCGGTTCAGCTAGAATATCAGTAACGGTTCGAGCATTTTCGCGCGGGAGAGGAAAATGACAAAACTTGCCGGATTACTTTCACTGATGCTGCTGGCCACATCCAACCTGTGGGCCCAGCTCAACGTTTACTACGTGGATGTCGGCCAGGGAGATGCCACGTACATCGATTTGCCTAACGGCCACAATGTCCTGATAGACGGCGGCAACTCCGGCGCACCGATCTACAAATTTCTCAAAGACAAAGGCGTCACCACCATAGACCACGTGCTGCTCACCCATCCCCACAGCGATCACTACCGCGGCCTGAAGAAGGTCTTCGCGGAATTCGACGTAAAGAATTTCTACGACACCAAGGCGGAGAACAGGGACGCCATAGGCGACAACAACCTCCGCGAACTGGCCGACGCCGAACCCGGCTGCAAAACCCATTTCCCCGAACCCGGCGACCAGCTGAACTGGGATTCCAGGGTAACGGTTAAAGTGCTGAACTCCTGCTATGAGCCGGTAATAACGCACAACAACGACGAAACCAACGCCTGTTCCCTGATAATCCGATTCTTCTACAACGGCACCGGGCTGCTGTTCATGGGAGACGCCGATTCCTCCGTTGAGAACGCTATGACGCGGATCTTCAAATCCGGCCTGCAGTCCTACGCGCTGAAAGTGGGCCATCACGGCTCGCGTTATTCCTCCACGGAAAAGTTCCTGGCCCGCGTCCAGCCCAAGGTAGCCGTTATCTCCGTAGGCGCGAACAACAATTATGGTCATCCCCACAGAGAGGCCATAGACCGCCTCCTGGCCGTCGGCGCGCAGATATTCATGACAACTTCCGGCACACAGACCCTCTTCATCCCCGCCCCCCAGAAGGGCGTGGAGCCGGTAATAGAGGGCCCCAGGCCTTATACGCCGGCCTCGGACCTGCCGCCGGCCGTAAGGGACATAGTCTATGTTCCGCCGGTGGAAGCGCCGGTAAGCGTGAACTCCCCCGCCGGGGGGCCGCCCGCATCCCCCGCGCTCGACCAGCTTAAGGAAGCCGCTGCGCAGAAGTAATAAGAACGCGCAAAAGCCGCCCTTTACAGGACGGCTTTTTTGCGCCTGAAAACACTTTCTCCGGGAAGTTCTTATCGCCCCCTGTTCGGTCCGTTATCGCCGGTCGGCGGCAGCATGGTCCGCATCCTGTCCGCGTTTTCCTGTATAGAGCGGTTCGCCGGGTAACGCCCGGCCAGTTCTTTCATCAGGTCCCAGGCTTCCCGGCGGTCGCCGCTATGCCATAAAGCCATGGCGAAGGCGTTCTGGAAATCGGCATTGTCGGGGAACTCCGCCGCCAGCGGGCGGAGGGTTTCTACGGCCTCACCCGCGCGGCCGCCGCGTATAAGTATCAGGCCCAGGCGGTAACTGGCGAAGGTGCGCGGCCCGTTCCTTATGGTCCAGCGGTAATTCTTTTCGTCGCTGCCGCGCAGCCGCGCCTCGGCATGCGCTACCGCCGACCAGCAGAATACTGCCGCGGCGATAACCGTCCAGGGAAGGGCCCGGACCCACGGCCGGGGGTTCTCCCGAAAGCGAAACAGCCAGAAGAGCAGCAGGACAAAGACCGCCGGCGAGGCCATAAAGACCCATTTATCCATCATTACCTGCGTAGCCATCACGGCCGGCACTCTCGGCGCCAGCAGCAGCAGGAACCAGCACAGGCAAAAAGCGGTAAGGCGCCGCGGGGCCGGCAGCAGGAACAGCGCCCTTACCGCGGCCGCGGCTATGAGCAGGAAAAGCGGCCAGTACCGGGAGATATGGAAAACCACCGGCCAGGTCTCCAGGTCCAGCGGGAGCAGCAG
>PEXO01000348.1:2302-3597 GCA_002779045.1 Elusimicrobia bacterium CG08_land_8_20_14_0_20_59_10
AAGGATCGGCGGGGAATTTATATAAAACTGGCGCAGCGCCAGGAAGAGGGCGCATATGGGCAGCAGCCATAAAAGCCGGACATAGTCACGCCGCGGCCTGCCCTGAAAAGCGAAGCAGAGAGCGGCCAGCGCCGGGAGCACGATATTGCTTTCCTTGGCGAATACCGCGGGCAGGGACAGCAGCAGGGCCGCGCGCCGGCGGTTCTTCAGCAGCAGCAGGAGCGTCGACAGCAGGAAAAAATTTGCCATGGATTCCCCGCCGGTGGCGGCGAAGAGGTCGTCTATTATAACGGGATTTACCGCGAACAGGCAGGCCGCGCCCAGCGCGAGGGCGGGCTCAAGCCCCAGCGCGGACAACAGCAGCAGCAAAAGGACGGCATTGGCGCTGTGGAACAACAGCGAGAGCGCGTGATACCAGAAAGCCTTTTCCCCCCACAGGGAATATTCGAGGCGGACCATCAGTCCCTGGAGCGGCCGGTAATAGAACATGCCCGGCTCTTTGTGGACATTATCGGTAAGGTCCGAGACCACGCCTTTTAACGTAAGCCCCGGCTCGTACTGAACGGCGCGCAGCAGGAACGGGTCGTCTATCATGAAGCCGGCGCCGAGCGTGGGCCAGAAGGCGGCCCAGCAGAGAACGGCTATAAGCGCGGGCTTCCGGAGCTTGTAGAGGTGCAGGCGGAGAGAGAAGGACGGGGGGTCCGCCGCGGTTTTCGGAGCTGCAATGCCGGGGAGAAGAAGGTTTCTTTCCAGGAAGAAAAAACTCATTCCTGCTGCTTAAGCTCGAACTTCCTGCCGGCGGCAAGGCTCTTCATGTAGGCCGTGAACTCCGGGTTGCCGCGGGCCACTTCGTTGAAATGCTCGGCCAGCAGCACAAAGACCCTGGCATCCTCTGCACATTCTACGGTGGCGGTGCGCGGCGTCCTGTCCAGCAGAGCCATCTCGCCGAAGAAATCCCCCGGGCCGAGTTCGGCCACCTTTTTGTCGGAGCTGAAAAATCCTTTTTTGACGTTCACTACCAGCCTGCCGGAATAGACCAGGTAGAAAGAATCTCCGGGTCCGCCCTGCTTGCAGATCCTGTCCCCTTTCTTGTACTCGAAAAGCATGACGAAGGCGAAGATCTTTTCCAGCAGGCCCACGGTCATCTGGCTGAAAAAGCTCACCTTCCTGGACATCTCGCTGAACGCGGCTATATCTTCATTGCTGGCTGTAAGTCTTTTCATTTTTCCCCCGCGCTGCTTTCCGGTCCAAAGGAACGACCAGTGCGAACGGCCATCCGGTCTTAAAACCCGGTT
>PEXO01000348.1:3729-5181 GCA_002779045.1 Elusimicrobia bacterium CG08_land_8_20_14_0_20_59_10
TGACGTTTATCCGGGGAATTCAGTTCCAGGCCAGGGGCGGGGCCTGACCGTAAATCGCGGGGGCGGGAAGTTCTTTCGTGCGCGCGAGGTCCTTCGAAGTGCTGTCCGTGAAATTACCATTGCCGTCCAGTGAATAAGTCCAGAACCCGACCTCGCCTTTTGGGCTCAGCATAGTGTACACATGCCATTTAAGGTCGGCCTGCATCATGGCCACCGGCCTTGGCACCGTGCCGATATTCATGGGGTCGGACATTATCACGTCAAGGTCGAAATGCCAGCCCCATTTTACGTCTATCGAAAGCGGCCGCACGGTAAAATTGGCTATATACCTGCCGGAGGTCTTCCCGGCCTCTTTTTCGGTTCCCCCGTGGTAGAAGGATATGGCATATTTGACCTTAATAACGTCCATCCCCATGAGATTGGTCACGGTGTAGGAATAGATATGTTCGTTCGGCCCTGCCCAATCGGCCACGGAACTCCAGTCATTGAACATCTCGGGCGGGATCGCGCTGGCATAAGCGGAAGACGCTTCGCCCGAAGGAGCGCCCTTGCTGAAAACCTTCCAGGCGGCCAGGCCGGCATTGGCTATACCGAGCGCCAGCCCGATCTTGTCCGGCGCGCGCATATAAGCGGGGCGCGCCGGGACGGCCGCGGCCGCGGAGCGGCGTGTTTCCACGGAAACGGACCTGGTCTGTACCTGGTAATAGGCGGCAGGCAGCTCCCCTGCAAGAAGGGGGGCGCCGGGAAAGGAAAACGCCGACAGAAGCAAAGGAGCCAGGAAGATGATCTTGTTTTTCATACCGGGTATTCGACCGCTGGTATAGTCTACCCGGCACAAAGAAAACCGGCAAGGGAGCAATTACCCAGATGGTTATGGGTCCTATGCCCGGCCGCTTATTTACCGGACCCTGCCGCCTTTATGCCCTCAAGCCGCTCCAGGTTGGCCAGCGCGGCGCCGTTGGCGGGGTCGGTAACCAGCGCTTTTCTCCACTTCCCCGCGGCTCCGGCCAGATCACCCCTCTCCGCGTCCAGGGCGCCAAGCGCGGCCAGCGCGCGCGGATCGTAGGGGTCCGTTGCAAAGGCACGGCGGTAGAGGCGCTCCGCCTCCGTCTTATTTCCTGACCTCAGCCTGAGAAGGGCCAGTTGATCCAGAATATCCGTGCTTTCCGGATATTTCTCCAGCGCGGTCTCCAGAAGGAGCGCGGCTTCCTGCGGGCTGCCGGCACGCTCGTAGACGGCCGCCCGGTTATAAAAGGTCTGCGCCGAAGGAGCGGGCCCTTTCAGGAGCCCGTCCAGTATTTTCGCCGATTCAGAAAGACGGCCGAGGCGGCCCAGCACCAGCGCCAGGCTGTTCAGGTTCTGCTCGGTCGGATCGCGCCTGGCCGCGGGCAGAAGCAGTTCCAGCGCCTTTTTGTCATCACCAAGAAGGTAATATTCGCGGGCCAGGTTGTG
>PEXO01000411.1 GCA_002779045.1 Elusimicrobia bacterium CG08_land_8_20_14_0_20_59_10
GCGCAAAGCCCGCCGTAAGCGATGACGCGTGAAACACGCCGTTGCCGGCTATGGCCGCAAAGGAAGTGGAACCGGCGTTCAGGGCCAGCGCAAAAAAAGAAACGAGCGCGGCCGGCTCGGCCAGACTTGAAATAAACATCTCGCGGGAAGAGCCCATGCCGCCGAAAGCGCTGGCCGCGTCCATGCCGGCAAGCGCCATGAAAAACCTGCCCAGGGCGAGTATAAAAAGAACGGCCACGATATCGCCCATGCCGCCCGCCGCCGCGAAGCCGCCGAAAAGCGGGACCAGCAGCAGCGCCGCCGCCGCCGAGGAGATCACCGCGTACGGGGCCGCTTTAAACAACCATGAAGCGTGTTCGGAAATAACTTCATCGCTTTTGCCCAGGAGCTTGAAAAAGTTCCAATAGGGCTGCAACAGCGGGGCGCCCCGCCTCATCCTTACGAGGTTTTTGATCTTTTTAATAAGTCCGCCGACCAGGGGAGCGGCGGCGACGATAAGCAGGACCTGTAGAATACGCAACCCGTGTTCCATATCAGAATTTACCTCTGAAAATAAGCAGCGCGATTATGGTCGCGAAAATATACGCGAGATAGAGATGGATGCTGCCCGGCTGCATCCTCCTGACCGTTTTTGCCAGCTGGAAAGACGCGGACACCGCCGGCTCATAGAAGAAAGTCCTGAAAAACGGCGTAGTGTGGGTTTCATATCTGAAATATTTAAGGTGGTAGCCGCCGTGCGTCGCCTTTTCTATCTTTCTGTAAGGCATGAGAAAGAAGCCGAAAAAGATCCTGAAAGGTTTTGAAAAAGCCGTCGCGGTATATTCCGAGCGGGAGTCGGCCGCGTAATAGCCGCAGCCCCAGGTCCGTCCCGGGGTGAAACTCTGTTTCCCGTAAAGCAGCCTGAAGCCGAAGAAAACCGCGAGGCCCGAAAAAACAAGCGCCGCCAGCACAAGCCAGCCCGAAATAGAGCCGGCGTTTTCCAGACCGCCGGTTATGCCGTAATTCAGCACGGAGAATTTCATGTCCCGCGTATAAACGCCGAGAGTGGAGCCCGATATGCCGGCCAAAAGCCGCAGAATCTGCGGTGAGAACAGACCAAAAACCAGGGTGAGCGCAGCCAGAAAAAGCATGGGAGCCGTCATTGACAAAGGCGATTCTTCGGCCGCCTGGGCCTTCGCGCTCCGGGGGGCGGCGAGGAAGGTCACGGAAAAAGCTTTCACGAAGCAGGCCGCGGCGAGCCCGCTTGTAAGCGCGAGCGCAGCGGCCGCCGCCACCCAGAACATCGCGCCGTTGCCCGCGCTTTTAAGGGCGCCGGCAAAAATAGCCTGGAAGGTGAGCCATTCGCTTATAAACCCGTTCAGCGGCGGGAGGGCGGAGATGGCCATCGAGCCGGCTAGGAAAGCGAAGGCGGTATACGGCATCAGTTTAATGAGCCCGCCCATTTTTTCCATATCGCGCGCGCCGACGGCTTTGTACACGGAGCCCGCGCCCAAAAACAGGAGCCCCTTGAAAATAGCGTGGTTTACCAGGTGATAAAGCCCCGCGGCCATGGAAAAAACGGCCAGCGCGGGCTGGTTCATGGCAATAAAAATCATGGAACCGCCCACCCCCAGCAGTATGATGCCTATGTTTTCAACGCTGTGGAAAGCCAGCAGCTTTTTAATATCGTGTTCCATTAACGCGTAAATAACGCCCACAAGACAGGAGACGGCGGCAAATACCATGACCAGCCTGCCCTGCCAGAGTTGTGTTATCCCCATGGTAAAAACCGCGAACCGGATAATGCCGTAGATCCCGACTTTTATCATTACTCCGGACATGATACTTGAGATGTGGCTGGGCGCCTGCGGATGCGCCATCGGCAGCCAGATATGCAGCGGCGCTATGCCCGCCTTGGCGCCGAAACCGAAGAAAAGCAGCAGAAAAACCGCGCCCTTGACTCCGTCGGGGATAAGATACGCCGCCTCTTTGACCGTCAGAACGTCAAAAGAATTGGTGTAGCTGTACATTATAAGGAAAGCCGCGGTGATAAGGGCGGTGCCGAAATGAGTCATCACTATATAAACGGTGCCGGCCTGGACGGACTTTTCATGCCCGGCGTCAAAGATGACAAGGAAATACGACACCAAAGACATTATTTCCCAGAAGACCAGGAATAACACGAGGTTGGAGACGCTGACGACCGCCAGCATCGACAGGACGAACAGGACCAGAAGGAACCAGGCAAGTTTTACTTTGCCGCCGGAATACCCGCCTTTTAAATACCCTACGGAATACACGGCCGCGGGCGCCGATATCAAAAGGATGACGAAAACAAAAAAAAGCGACAGCGGGTCGTTCAGGAAGGCGAAACTGGCGGTTATAGAAGGAATCATTTCCGATTTTGTGTTTCCAAAAAAAAGGCGCGGGAAGCCGTATCAAAGATGCCTTTCAAGATGAAGAAACTCACGCGCCTTTGTTAAAATTTTAACTGTCGTTGCTGCTGTCGGGGCTGTCCGTTAAAAGACCGGGCGGTCATCCGCGGCTGCTCCATTAACTGGAAGCTTATATTCTATTCTACATCTTACGAATAGGTTATTGTCAAGCATTTTATGTAAATTCGGCTATATGGGGAAGACGGCTTCTCTTCCCGAAAAACGACCTTAAATTACATAGCTAAATGTTTTTTATACGCCCAACTTTAACCGGACAGATGTGCTCCATTTTATAAGCGATAAAACCCGGCGAGAGGCGCGCCGCCGGGCTCCTTATAACGGGCCCTTGTCACAAAAAACATGGCGCCGGCTCTCAAAAAAAACATATGACGCCGTGCCGGACCCCAAAGTCGTGATAGCCGTGGGCGACTGCGCGGTATCCGGCGGGATATACGCGGACCGCGAACAGACCGCGGGAATACCCCCGGACATAAAAGCGGACCTTTTTATACCCGGCTGTCCTCCTCATCCCCTGACCATACTCGACGGGCTTCTGCGTCTCATCGGCAAGATTCGTTAAGCTTCTTGTCCTTCGCCTTCTGCCTTACGCCTTCCGCCCAACTCCTTATGTGACTTACTTTCTATTGACTTATCCCGGTTTTTGCTATTAAGCTATATAATATAGTAACATTAACAGAATATGGGAAAAATCGTGAAAAAAGGCTTTACGCTGGTGGAATTAATGGTCGCGGTAGCCCTGATGAGCATAGGCATACTCGCCATGGGGGAGTCCTTCAGCTTCATACAAAGGGGCATACAGGCCTCCAAGAACAAGACCATTGCCGCAAACCTCACCCAAGAAAAGATGCAGATCCTGAAGCAGAAAAACTATTACACGATAGTGCCCACCGGGGCCGCTTACACGGACTACGTCGAAGAGTTCGAGCCTGACATTCCCTACGACGCTTATTTTTTCCCTCCTGAATCCCTCCAGGAAGCCGGCGTAAATTACACCCGTTACACCTATATACAGGTGGTGAGGGAAGATTCCGGCGAGATAGTTACCCTTTCCCCCGACGTTCCCGATACCGGGATGAGAATGATAACCGTAACCGCCACCTGGCGGGAAAAAGGCGAACTTAAAAAAGTCCAGATGAGCAGCGTAGTCTCGAACCCTAACACTTCTATGGCCACCTGCGCGCTGAATGGGAAAGTGACGGATTCAGCCTGGCCTTATCCGGAAATAGAGGGCGCGGTGATAAATATGGCCGAAAACCAGGGCTACAGGGACACCACGAATTCCAACGGCGACTACGACATCAGCGTAAATCCGGGCAACTACACCATAAACGTGACCGCTCCCGGATATTTCCAGGCCTTAAAATCGGTTTCCATACTTGCCTCGCAGACCCAGACCAACGATTTCAGCCTGGTAAGAAAAGCGACCGGCAGCGTGACCGGCACTCCCTGGATAAGAAACCACCTGGTTATAGGCCAGATAGTCGGCAGTTCCGTTAACGCTTACGGCTTCGACCAGGAATGGGTCGAAGTTTACAATCCGACCACCTGGACCTGGACCATGGCCACCGGGCTTAACGCCGGCGTAATAGGCATAGGCTATGAACTCAGAAACGCTGCCCTCCAGATTATAGACATGGATTATCTCACTATGGACCTGGAGCCCTCCCATTATTACCTATTCGCCAATACCACCACGATAATGGCCGACGGCGTCACTCGCCTCGCCGACGCCGTTTATAAAAACACTAACGCCAATTACCCGAATATCATAAAAATAAACGCCGACCCCGGTAACGACGCGGCCACGGTCGGACTCATCTGGCTGGCCACTCTCAAAGTCATAGACGTAGTAGGCTGGAAAACGGCGGGGAACAGCACCGGCGCGGAAGGTGATCCCATAGACCAGACCATAGGGCTCGAGGCGGCGGAGCAATTCGTCCGCAAATCCAGTTACAGCTCCCTTTCCGACGGCGTGGGACGGGCTTACGACTCGAACAGCAATAACAAAGATTTTTTCGTGCTCAAACCGCTTATTTACGGACCAAAAAATTCCGCTAATCATGAAAATCCGATAACGGGGACGCCGGCCAACGGGGCCATCGTAACATGTTCCGACGGGCTTTCCGACCCGGCAACGGCCTATCTTACCGGCACCTGGCCCTACGCACAGTTCCAATTGACCAGCGTGGCGACGGGGACCTGGAGCGTGATAATAACCAGCGGCTCCTACAGCTTCCAGCATGACACCGTAACCGTAACCGCCGGCGGGACCTACGCCTTCGCCAGCAGCGCCACCGCGCTGACCAATGACATTTCCTGGGGCTTCGTGAACGGAAGAGTTCTGGACGGGGACGGGCTGGCCATAAGCGTGAACCCCATTTCGGTAACGAATTACGAGAACAATACCGCGGCTGACGCCGCCGACGGAGAATATATGCTCATGGTAAGCACCGGATATAACACCATAACGGCGAACCCCGGCAACGCGAATTCCAATTACGTGGAAATTTCCTCGCAGAACGTTTTCGTGGAAACCGGCCAGATAACAAGTCTGCCGGATTTCATTCTTTGGGAGGGAGCCAGAATAACCGGTTTTATAACCAAGGACGGCGTTAACCCCTTCCCGGGCATAACCGTGGTCATCTTCGACGAAGGCGGCGCGGCCAGCGAGCAGCAGGTTTCCGGCTCCGACGGCAGGTTTATGACGAATACGGTCAGCACGGGAAATTACAGCGTCACCCCTATGGTCGATTCCAGGGAAAGCGTAGTTCCCAGTAGTTATTCCGTGACCCTGGCTTCCCCGGGAATCACCTATTTTTCCTCCACTTTTACGGTAAGGAACGCCATGGGCTCGATAAGCGGGACCGTCACCAAAAACGGAGAACCCATAAAAACCGGCGTACTAATAGTGGTTACGACCGTCACTCTTTCGGGTAATCCGCCGGAGCCGCCGGACCTGAGCG
>PEXO01000289.1:0-798 GCA_002779045.1 Elusimicrobia bacterium CG08_land_8_20_14_0_20_59_10
CAATCTCAATGTCGGCGCTACCGACCTGGGCACCGGCTCGGATACCGTGCTGGCGCAGATAGCGGCCGAGGAGCTGGAAACCGCCACCGACAAGATGATCGTCTACTCCTCCGACACCGACATGACGCCGTTCGACGTGGGCGCGTACGCTTCGTCCACCACGTACCTGTCGGGCGAGGCCGTGCGCAAGGCCGCGGCCGACGCCAAGCGGCAGATACTCGCCACCGGCGCCGAGATGCTGGGGCTCAAGGCGGAGGACGTGCATTGCGAGGACGCGCACGTGCTCAGCGCCGACGGTTCGAAGAAGGTCTCCTACAGCGACATAGCCAACTACTCGCTGTACCAGAAGAACCAGTACCAGATCATCGGCACCGCTTCGCATATCACCAAGAAGTCCCCGCCGCCTTTCGCGGCCCACTTCGCCGAGGTGGAGGTGGACACGCTGACCGGGTTCGTGAAGGTGCTGGGTTACGTCTCAACGGTAGACTGCGGCACCGCCGTCAACCCGGCGCTCTGCGAGGGACAGACCGAAGGCGGCACCTTGAACGGCATCAGCTATGCGCTGACCGAGGAGTACCTCTTCGACGAAAAAGGCAGGATGCGCAACGCCTCTTTCGCGGACTACCACATCTATTCGATGCGCGACCGGCCTCCGCTAAGGACCATTCTGGTCCCGTCGTACGAGGACACGGGGCCGTTCGGCGCGAAGAGCGTCTCCGAGATTTGCATAAACGGGCCCGCGCCCGCCATCGGCAACGCCATCTACAACGCGACCGGCGCGCGCCTCAACGAGTTCCC
>PEXO01000289.1:875-5198 GCA_002779045.1 Elusimicrobia bacterium CG08_land_8_20_14_0_20_59_10
CGGCGTCCCCGGGGACCGCCGCGGCGGCTCTTTTTGTGCGGCTTGCCGCTCAGCCGCCGGAGAAGGGCGAAACCAGCGTGACCAGGTCGCCGTCCTTTATGGGGTCGTCCCATTCGGCGAACTTGTCGTTGATGACCGCCCGGGTGATATTGGTGGTCAGCCGGATATTATGCCCGGCCTCCAGCTCACGCAGCAGCTGCCGGGGGGTGCCGGCACCGGTCTCGTAATCCTCGGTATGCACGCCGCGGCGCTCCCCGGAGAGGCCGAAATAGCGGACCTTTATCTTTTTCTTCATAGGTTTGCTGACAATGGTGACAGTCAGTAAATTCTACCAGCGGCCGCCGAGCCTGTCAAGGCTATGCCGGGTGCCGTATAAGAGCGCTATGCGCATCGGACGGCCAAGGCTATGCCGGGTGCCGTATAAGAGCGCTATGCGCATCGGACGGCCAAGGCTATGCCTGTGCCGTAACAGGGCCTATGGCCATCGGACGGCCAGGCCCGGACCGGGCTTGCTGCGCCGCTCGCTTATATCTACAATACTATATCCGACCGCCGGCGCAGGACGAGGCCGGCGCCGCAACGATGAGAAAAAAGATCCTTCCCGCCATAGCCGCTGCCGCCCTGGTCTTCCATGTCTTCGCCGGCCTCTCGTTTATACGTTCCTCGTCACCCACCTACGACGAGCCCGTGCACCTTTCCAGCGGCTATTCCTATTGGGTGACCGGCCATTACCTGATGAATATCATGGACCACCCGCCGCTGGGCGAGATGCTCTCCGCCCTGCCGGTGCTGGCGCTGAAACCCGCAAACTTCACTTCCCACCCGTATTTTGCCAATGTGATGCCCTATCACTACGGCGACCTGTTCCTTTACCAGAACTCGGTCCCCGCCACCCGGCTGCTGGATACGGCGCGGATCTTTACGTTCCTTTTGTGGGCGGCCCTTTCGGCATTATTCCTTTATCTCATCGCTTCCTCGCTTTCCGGGTTGCCGGCGGCGCTGCTCTCCATAACCGTTTTCGCGCTCATGCCGGTCTTTATTTCCAATAATGCGCTGGCAACCACCGATCCCGGCGCGGCTGTCTTCTTTTTGGGGGCCGTAGCCGCGGCCTGCCGCTTCTCGCGGTCCGGGCCGGCCGCCGGCCGCCGCGGCAAGGCCCGGGCAGGCCGGCCCTGGGCGTGGGCTGCCGCCGCCGGGGTACTGGCCGGGCTTGCAATGGTCTCCAAGTTCAGCATGTTCATACTCCCGCCGCTGTTGATAGGCTTGTGGTTCGTTGACGCGAGGTTGAAGGGGGGCCTGAAGCCCGTGCGTCTTGCCGGGTTTTCCCTGCTCCTGCTGGCCGCGGCCGTCCTTGTTGTCCTGTTCGTCTACCGTTTCGAGCCGGGACTCTATTATAAGGGCCTTTCCTCCACACTCGGCCGGCTGGAGCAGGGACGCTCTTCCTTCGCCTGGGGGAATTATTCCATAGGTGGGGTGTGGTGGTATTTCCCGTTCGCTTTCGCGGTGAAGACGCCGCCGGCGGCGGTTTTCCTGGCCTGCTTCGGGGCCTGGTACTCTTTCAGGAAGCCCGGCCGGGACTGGCTTTGGGTGATTGTCCCGCCGGCGGTATATTTCGCGGCTTCTTTCGGTTCGAAGGTGCAGATAGGTTACAGGCATATTCTGCCGGTAATGCCTTTCCTGGCGCTGGCGGCCGGGCTGGGCGCCGCTTATATCATTGAAAAGCGGAGATACCTGCCCGGCGCGGCGGCCCTGCTGCTGCTGTCTTCCTGGGGCTGGCTGCTTTATCTCACCCACCCGCATTACCTGGCGTATTTTAATGAACTTGCCGGCGGTCCGTCCAACGGCTATAAGTTATTGGTGGATTCCAACCTGGACTGGGGGCAGGACCTTCCCGGCCTGGCCCGTTACCTGCAAAGCCGGGGGAATCCGCCGGTGATCTTTTCCTATTTCGGAGTGGCGCGCCCGGAAAGCTATGGGGTGAACTACACTCCCCTGTGCCCGTATTCCCATACGGAACTGAAGGGGACCGGCGTTTCTGCCTGTTCCCTGAAAGAGGCCCTGTTGGCGGTTTCGGCCACCAACCTGCAGGGGGTCTATTTCCCGGACAGGAAAACCTTTTCCTGGCTGAAGGAGCGAAAGCCGGTCTTTGTGGCGGGCTATTCCATTTTCGTCTATGACCTGACCGCGGACAAGGAAGGCCTTGACAAACTAGCCGCTGTATTCGACCGCGAAGGCCGCAACGCGGAAGCCGACTGCCTCTACGCCCGTGCCGCTGGGGAAAAATAACGGTGCCTGGGGAAAAATAACGGTGCCTGACACTGGTGCCTGACACCAGCCGTGGGTGGTGCGTTTACCCATTTCGTGCTTATGTTGTAAACTATGCCTGCTTGGTCGGATACCTGCACAATGAAAAAAAACTTCTCCGTTCTGATGCTGCTCCTTATACTGGCTCCGTACTGCGGCGCCGAGTCTTTCGCTCCCAAGGCCTATATAGACAGGGTGCTGGGGGCTTCCCTTACTATGCAGAAAGCCGAACAGGCGCTGAAGCAGGCCGAGAATTCACATAAGAACTCGATCCTGGACGCGGCGCTGCCGTCGTTTACGCTCGGGATGTCGGAAAGTTTCTATAACCAGGGCCGGACGGCACCGCGCGTGGCGAAAGGCGACGTGGCTTCAAGCCTGTCCGCCGCCCTGAACCTGTACGATTCCGCCGCCGGCCCGGTCCGCGCGATAAAGCTCTCCAAACTGGAATATGAATACGCCAGGCTGACCCACCTGATAGCCGGCCAGAACGAAGCGGTGAAGGCCCTCCGGCGTTTTTACGCCCTGTACTCCGCGCAGCAGAAGATAATTACGGCGAAGATGAACCTGGTGTCGCGCGAGCGCCAGTACAAGGACACGGACGAGCAGTACCGGTCCGGTACCCGCAGCCGCATAGAGGTGACGCAGAGCGAGGGCGACAAGCTGCAGAGCGAGCTGTCGCTGGCCAAGGCCGAATCCGCGGAGCGCAAGGCGCTGATGTCCTTCAACGAGCTTATCAATGCCGAGCCCGACGCGGCGGTTGAGGTGCAGGTCTCCACCCTGGCCAAGGAGATAAAGCTCCCGCTGCCGAAAGAGGACGTGGCCCGCGCGCTGGAGAATAATTTAAGCCTGCGCCGGCAGAAGCTGGCGCTGGACAAGACCAGGCTGCTGGTCCGCAACGCCAGTTGGTCGGCCTGCCCCAGGCTGAAGGTGGATGCCTCCTGGGCCAAGTCGAAGCTGGCCCTGTTCGGCACCCCGGGCGGTTCCTGGAACGATAACCAGGCTTATGGCGTGGGCGCGACGCTCAGCTTCCCTTTCGGTTTTGCCGGCGCGCAGAACTACCGGGACAGCGAGACGCAGAAGGCCGTCCTGAAGTCCGCCGAACTGGAGATGCAGGAGTCCATACGGACGCTGAAGACCAGCGTGCTTTCCGCGCAGAAGGACATAGAGCTGCAGGTAAGATTGCGCCGGCTGCTGGAATTCCAGGTAAAGGCGCAGAAGGACGCCACGGATAACCTGATCTCTGAGTATTCCCTGGGCGGGACCTCTTTCCTCCAGCTGGACAGTTCGCAGACCAAGCTGCTGGACGCCAGTAATTCCCGGATAGCGGCCGTGAACGATCTTGACCTGGCGCTGGCGGATTACCGGGTGCTGCTGGGCGAAAACACCTGGGAATAGGAGATTTTTAATCATGAGAAAAACTATAAAGCCGGCGTTCTGGGTGCTGATCCTCGCGCTGCTATGCGCCGCTTCCTACACGGGCTACCGCCGGTATAAGAAGATGTCCGTGCGCCAGGATATCGCTGATTTTCTCAGGACCGTGGAGCAAGGCGACCTGAAGCTGGACCTGCAGGAATCCGGCGAACTGGTATCGCGCGACTCGGTAGATGTTTTTCCTCCGAGCAAGGGGTTTATCATCGAGATACTGAAGAAAGAGGGCGAATACGTAAAAAAGAGCGAGAAGATAATGACGTTCAAGGGCGGTGAACGCATAGACTCCACTCAGTACGTGCCCGTACCCATAGTTGCCTCCCGCGACGGCCTGTTGACCCGCTGCATCAGCCGCTACGGGGCTAGCGACGAAGAGGTGCGCGAGGGCAAGCGGGTGGACAGCGCCGCCACCTGCATCACCAGGATAGTGGACATGAAAACGCTGGCGGTGAACCTCAAGATAAGCGAGATAGATATATTCAAACTCAAACTGAACATGCCGGTCACGCTTACGTTCACGGCCATTCCCGGTGAAAAGTTCTCCGGCAAGATAGACGTGATAGCGCCCATGGCCGAGACGAAGTCCAGCAA
>PEXO01000027.1 GCA_002779045.1 Elusimicrobia bacterium CG08_land_8_20_14_0_20_59_10
ATACGCAGGTTCGCGGTGGTGGCGCTCGGCATGAAGCCTTCGATAGCTATCTCGCCCTGGTCGAGGTTGGCCGCGTCCGGGTGCTCGGCGTAGATATCGTTGGAGGTCAGGCGCACCTTGCGCCCGTTGGGCGACAGGTTCCAGAAAGTATCCACGGAGCGCACCGTTATGGTATAGGTGGAGCCGGCCACCAGCGGCCCTTCTCCCCCCGTCTTGCCGGGTATGGACCCCTCGTCCGGGGTCTGGGTGGGCAGCAGCAGCTGCAGGGCGGACGGGCTGTCCGGGTTCACCGTTATGCCGCTCACGGTGTCGGAGCTGAAGGAAAGACTGCCATAGGTCTTCACGCTTACCGACAGGCCGGGGGACTGGTTGCGGGTGACCGGCCTGAACGCGAAGGAGGTGGTGCCCGCTATAAGGCTGTTGGTGAAGGAGGCCGGGACAAAGCCGCGCGCTTTTATGTTGGGATCGTTGCCGAACATCAGCTCCACGTTGGGGGTATTGGAGGCGGTCACCAGCATGAAGGGCGTGGTGCCCCTGACCACATTGTAATACTGGTCAACGACGTTGACCGTCATCTGCGTGGTAACTCCGGCCGTAAGCGCGGCCAGGCCGCCGCCGCGGCCGCCGGTGCCGGGGTTGAAGTCGTAGGGCGGTTTGCCCGGGTCGCTCCACTGGCCCTCCGCCAGCAGGTGCAGTTTTACCGGGCTTCCCCACCAGACCTTGACGGGGTTCGGGGTAATGTAGGGAGACGAGGTACCGCCAAGGTAGCTCGGGTCGGCCAGCCAGATCCTCACCGTCTGCGTGCCGGCCGTGATGGGGTTTATCCTGAAGACTGTCGTGCCGGCCGTGAGGGTAAGGGTCGCCAGCGGCACGTCATAGCTGTCCGTGTTTATATCGGCGATCACCGGGATAGAAGTAGAGGTGTCGGTATTGTAGTACTGGTCCACGGCATAGACGACAACGCTGAACGTGGAGCCCGCTACTATCAGGTTGGAGACGGGCCCGGACTTGCCGTAAGGCTCGGTGAGGTACTTGCCCTGCTCCTGGACCTCGCCGGGCAGCAGCGCCAGAAGGCCCTTGGCTGCGCCGGCCACTATCGGCACCTTGCTGGAGTCGGGTGCCCCCGTGGCCGAAACGCGCCAGCCCTGGCTGTCGGCGGAAACGAAGATCCTGTTGAAAGTGGTGGAACCGACAAAGACCAGGCCGGGGTCGTCGGGACTGGCGACGGTATTATTATCGTCGGTGTCGGTTATAGCGACGGTCACCGCCGAAGACACCACGAGGTTATAGTACTGGTCCACCACCTGCACCAGGAAACCCACGTTGGTGCCCGCCGGCCTGCTGCGAGGCGCGCCGGAAACTCCGGAGCTGGTGCCGGGCGCCGGGGCCTCGCCGCCGGGGTAGTCCGCCACTATCTGCAGTTTTGCCGCGGCTCCCGCGCCCACCGTAACCTGTTTGGCCCCGACTATCCCGCCGTTATAGACCGGGTCCTTCACGGAAAGGGTCCTGAGGCCGTTCTTGCGCAGCATTATGGAGAAGATCTTGGTGCCGTAATCGCTCTCCTTGAAGTTATACTGCTGCGGCAGGCCGTGCGCGTCGTCGGCGAAATCGTCGTCGTCCATGGTCTCGGGCCCGTCCGTAGGCAGGTCCATATGGAAGGTTACCGTGCCCTGGTAGGCGCGGGCCGTGCTGCCGGCGCCGTCAACGCCGTCCATCGCGGTCACCGTAAGGCTCACTACGTCGCCGGCGCCCATAACATCCGCGCTCTCCACCTTGAAGCTGGCGGCCGGGGCGGCTATATAGAACTTGGGGCCGCCGGTTATGCTCGTCTGCAGGTTGCCGGCATTATCGGTAACGCGGCTCCACGCGAGATAAGCGTCGCCGCGCATCCAGCAGGTATTGGCCGCGCGTTTGACGTCGTCGCAGACAAGCCCGTCATAGCTCCAGTTCCCCAGCACATTGGGGCTGCTGATCTTTATCCAGGTAGCGCCGCCGGAAACCGGCGTCCAGGTAGAGCCGTCCCAGAAAAAGCCGGAGCTGTCCCAGCCGGTACCGAGACCGGTGCCAAGGGGCCCCGCGGCCGGCATATACGGCTCGGTGTCGCGGAACACCATTATTTCGGCCCCGGCTTTATGCCAGGCCAGCGTGGGATACACGCCGGAACCCGTGCCGTTTATGCCGCTGGTATAGCCGGCATCCAGGGAATTGCCGCGCACAAGGCTTAATACTGCGTCATCGTCCTGGTAGACGCTGGCATTGCCCGGATGGCTGACGGCGGACTCCGGCAGCGTTGTGTCGTAGAGGAAGCGCGAATAGCCGCTGACCGACTGGACATTGCCGGTATTGTCGGTGGCCGAAGACCGCACCACGTAATGCCGCCCGTCCACCAGGCCCAGGGTGTCGCTATAGGCCCAGGTTGAGGTGTATACCGCGGGGATCCAGAATTCGTCCTCCAGCGTATAGCCGGCGCCGGAATAGTACTTCGCGCCGCCGGGCTCGTTCTGGCTGAGGATGGAAAGACTCACCGCCGCAATGCCGCTGACAGGGTCCAGCGCGGTGCCGTGGATGAGCGAAAGCGAATTATAGGCCGAATCCGGGACAGGCTGCGCCGGGCCGGATACCGGCGGCGCATTGTCGAAGGTGAAGGTCCGCGTTGTCAGGTTCACCTGCTGGTTGCCGGTAGCATCCACGGCCATAGTCATTATGTTAAAGGTCTTTCCGTTCAGACCGTCATGCGTGCCCTCCCTCCAGGCATAGGTCATCTCACCCGGGTTGCCGAAGTCTGGTTGCGAATAGCGGTCATAGTTCCACGGGTTGTACGTACCTTTGGGACCGCCGGCGCCGGTTATTGACTCCCAACCAAGGTCGGAAGAGACCCAGTGCTTGTTGCTGTAAAGGTCGGGCGTCCAGTAATACGTGGTCCCGGCGCTCACGTACCACATTTTTATCATCACGTCGCTCACCGGAGAGGAAATATCGCTCGAGGTACCGCTTATCGCGGTCATAGAGGAATAGATCACCCCGTTGACGAACGGATAAGTGGTGACTGAAACCGGCGGCTCATTGTCAAAGCTGAAGGTGGAACTGACGACGCTGTAATTCCCGGCCTCGTCCGCGGCCATGGCCTCCAGCACCAGGGTATTGTCGCTCTGAGGCCAGAGCACTCCGGAAGAATCATAGGTCCAGGTGAACTGTGCGCTCGCGGAGGAGGAGCCGGCCGCCACGTTCCAGATATCAGGGTACGCGGCGCAGCCGTCCTGGGCGAAGGACCTTATCCACGCCGGCAGCGTCTTGGAGCCGCAGGTGCCCGTGCCGCCCATCCAGTAGCTGTTGTTGCCCTTGTAGAAGATCCTCACCTGCGGGTATTTCACGTTGAAGGCATCCCTGGCCGTGCCGTATATGAGCGGCAATGAGGCATAGCGTACGCCGTTGACCGGCGTGCTAATAACGATAGTCGGGCTGGAGACGTCGAACCTGAAATCGTTCCAGGTGGTTATGGAGGTCTGGGTATTGGCGGCCACGTCATAAGCCCGGGCCTTCACGCGGTACAGCGCCCCGTCCATGAGGCCGGTGGTATTATCGGAGGGCGGCAGCTGACCGGTCTTCTCCCAGCTCTCGCCCGTTACCGCGTCAAGCCAGCTTTCATACCCCACCCAGCCCGTACCGCTCCAGTAACTGGTACCCGAACTTATACTTATCTGCGTGCCGGCCACGCCGGAATGGTCCGCATTCGGGTCAGAGGCGATACCGGACACGGAAGGCAGCGTGTAAAGGAAAGCGCCGTTGGCCGGAGAAACCACGCTGGAAACCGGCGGGGTCACGTCATAGCGCATCACCACGGAATACGTAGAGGTCATGATATTGCCGGCCGCGTCCATGGCCGTCATGCGCAGGTTATAAGTGTGGCCGTCCGCGAATATCCCCGCGACGGGGATGGTCCAGGCATAATCATCGTATATGTCCGGGCCCGTGACCGCGGCCGAGGACCACTTCTGCGAGGTGGAATTAAAGGTGGAGATCGGCACAGCGTCTTTATCGTACCAGAGCAGCGTGTCCGCCTCCTGGAAGGAGACGGAAGCGGAAACGATATCAAAGAGTTCGTGGGCGGTGCCGCTGACGGCGGACAGCGCGGCCGCGTTGACATTGCCGCGCGTGTCGTTCAGGCTTATAGGCCAGGTTATGCGCCCCACCGGCGCCGTCACGTCATAGGTAAAGGTTACGGAGGAGATCTCCGTCTCCTTGTTCCCGCCCGGCAGCGCATTATCCGTGGCCCGCACGCTCACGCGGTAAGTGTAGCCGTCTTGCAGGGCCGGCATGCCGAAACTCCAGTTCAGCCCGTCCCAGGAGGCGCCCAGCGTGGATAGCGCGTGGAAGTCTTCCGAAGTGACCGTGAACGTGCCGGGGATCACCCCGTTCCACCAGGAGGTCCCGGGGGAGGTTTCCTGTATGGCTGCCTCTATGGCCGCCGGCCCAGCTACGCCGCTGGGAGTATCGGCGGAGGTGCCGGAGATGGAGGAGATAGTTTTTATCCTCTGGCCGCTAGCCGGGAAAGTCACGCGCGACACCGGTGAGGATTTATCCACCACGAACGCCACGGAGTCCACATCGACGGTAAAATCAGAATCAAGGCCGCCAGAGGAGGGGCCCAGGTTGGCGGGGACGGACTTGTCGCGGCCGCGGTACTGCACAAGGTAGGTCCCGCCCTGGTTAAGTTTGCCGTCCAGGCCGGAATGCGTATATGACCAGTTTTCGGCCGAACCGCCATTGGCGTTAAACCAGGCCGTAGCGCCGTCGGGATTGGAGAAGGCGGCGCCGCTGTTGCTCCACCAGTTGCCCGTGGCCGTTTCCAGTATGCGCAGCTCGGAACCTCCATCCTCACGCAAGGTCATACCCGCGGCACTTCCGGCCGGCCCGTCGGCCGCGCTGCCGGCCAGGGGATTGGCCTCCCGCTGGAAAGCGCCGAAAGCGGAACCGGCAAAGGTCAGGAAACTGCCGGTCGGCTTGCCTATATCGTAGGTGAACGCGCGCGTGGAATACAGCTGGCTATAGTTGCCCGCCTTGTCCAGCGTACGCGAGTTTATCTCATAGCCCACGCCATTGCCGAAGGTTATCCCGGTGGGCGCGCCCGGCGGCGTGCCCGTGCTGTACCAGGTGGCA